>CAOXUF010000211.1 GCA_948560485.1 uncultured Eubacterium sp. | reverse complement strand
TGTTCCTAACTAACAGCCATTATTCCCGATGCATCTACATATTGACCAAACACATCTATAAATTGATTGAATAAATCTTCTATCTGTTTGTAAGATGCTTCTTTTGCCACATCAAAAATAACATCTTGCATCTGTTCACCTGTTTCTTCCAGTATTCTTTTAATATCAGTGATTTCAGAAATATCAATTACTTTGTTTAAATAAATACACTCTATTATATTATTTAGCGAATTTATCGTTTCGTGTACAATATTAATTACCTTATTCCGATATTGACAATATACTTGCTTTACAATAAACTTTCCTGACTTACCAAATAATTCTTGTTCTACTTCTGTTGTATATATAAACATCTTTTTTAATGAGGTTAGTAAAGCTATACCCTGCACTGCTGCTTGGGATGGATTTTTAATTTGCATCTCCATTTCTTCTTCATTTGGCAATAATGTACAACAAAACTTTTTATATTCCTGGTATATAAGGATATTTTTCACTGGAATACTAATTCGATGAAAAACACATTTCTCATCGTACATAATTTTCACGTTCAACTTGCTAAAATTCTTTTGCAATAAATATCCCGGAAAAGATACATTATCCACATTTTTAGCTAATCTTTTTATTGAATGATAAAACTGCGAAAGAAATTCCTCATACTCAAAAACATCCACATCAATTTCTACTATTTTTTCTTTTCGTATTACATTTTTTACTCCTGGCAATGTCTTTATTTCACATTCCATAAAGTGTATTATCTTACGTTCTGTTACTCGCATACTTTCTTTTGCTTTATAATTAATTGATTTTTCCCGCACAAAGCGATTAAAAAAAGCGATTGTAAATGTTGCCGTTGCTTTTTCCAGAAGTTCAGTTTCTAAACCATTTTTTTGATAGTTACCGAACTCTTTAAAATAATCATCAAATCTTTTTTGAAAGACCTCTAATTTCATCAATGCCTGAACCAAGCTATAATATGCAATCCTGGATTGTTGCCCCTGCTGCTTTTTTAATTTAGCATCTATTAATATATTTTCACCATTCTTGCAAAAAGCATGAATGCATGAAAAATATTCTCGACATGTATATGATATATGCTCTTTGTCACTTTCTATTCTGCTTCTATTTGAATATTTTTCACTATTGTCTTCCACCACATAATTATTATCACGAATTCCGTATTTGTCTACTGCACATTTAGGCTCAATATACGGCGTTAATTTTGTAAGTTTTAATACATATTCTTTCTTTTGGTTGTAAGTATCCCTTTTAAAAACCTCAACATTTTCATTGCGATAAAATTTTTCTACCCCCTTAAGCAAAATTTCTAAATATTCCAAAACAGCCTTCCTCGCATCAGCTATGTTTTTATAAACATCCTCCCAATTTTCAGGAAGAGTATTATATTTATGCATATTACCAAAGCAATTATTTAATTGAGTAATCCAAACATATGGTAGATGTTCCTGTGAAATATTCTTTTGAGTATCCGGAACTTCTATTCCCTCCAACAACTGATACCCACTGATTTTAACATGGTACTTTTTCTTTTCCGGGAATAAACGTTGACAAATACTTACCATTTTCATGACTCGTGAATGTGGTTCCCCTTGCTCATTCCCTAAAAGTACATTAATCAAAGCAAAGACTTCATTATCTGTAACCTCAAAATATATAACTCCATTTTCCTGCAAAACAGCAGGCAATATGTTTTCAGCAATTCTATTCCGTGCATTAAACCATCCTTGCTTACTAATGCCCAGCACATAATTCAATGTTCCTTCTATGTTTAAATTCCAATCAAGATCATTTGCAGAAAACTCATTTAAATAAATCTTTCTGTAAGACATCCAAAATAATATATACCCCCAAGCAGTCAGATCATTTTCTCTAATCTGAAACCATATATTCAATTCCTTATATGTGTTAATTAAATATGCATCTAAAAATTTGTATTCCAACTTCAGCAGAGGAAGCTTATTCAATTGATCTGTCATTTGTTCTTCAAAATGTGGATTTACCTCATTAAAAACTTTAGATATATCATGCAATAAATCCATTTGCAATAATCCTGTAATATCTGTATTCCCCAAAAACATAAATTGTTTATTAAACAGTATATCTCCTTCCTCAATAACCTTCCGATTTATCTCAAAATAATAATAGATTTCACACCACAACAGAGCTTTCAATATATCTGCATATATTTCAACACTTAAACATCTTATCTTTGCGATCCGACCAACTAATTCATGTGTTATTCCTACCTCGTACACATATTCTATAAGCATTTGTGTTGCGTTATGTTCTATTATCCCTAATGTATTTATCAGAATATCTTCTTTATTGAAAATCCCCATTTCCATTAGTATATTATATATAATCCTTGCCCTTAACACATGCAAACTTTCAACATATGAAGAATTTTGCGTAATTTTAACAAAGTATTCCTTTTCAAAATGTTTAATCATTTTAAGTTTTTGTTTACATTGCACTTTCTGAAACAAACCGTTAACAGAAACACTGTTGTTATGAATTCCTGCCAAAGATATAATCATCAAACTTTCAAGCCAGGAATCCGCTTCCTTTTCATGATTTATTATATTCTCAATTTGAGCCTTAATCCTATCAGCTAAAGTTCTGGATTCATTAAGCATAAAAATGTATTCCATTAATGGCCCATTTTCGCCAAAAGATTTCCAAGCATTATCAAATGACAAATATGTAGTATTTGGATACATTTCGTATAATTCTATAGCCTCATCCTTTGAAAACTCAATCGATATTTCTTCAAAATTATGTTTTGAATAATCTATAGAACTTCGTTGAAAATCCTCTTCTCTAATAGAAATAAGTATTTTTATATCTTTTGCCAGTTCCAATGCTTTTTCGCAAATCCACAGCCATTGGATATCATAAGGCTCCACATCTATATATACAACAATATCTTTCCTGGCATTCAAGCCTCTAAGAACACTTAATATATCTATTGCCTGATCTTCTGAAATAACTCTTTGAATACACATAATATTCAGTTCCGGATAATTATCAATAAGATATCGGTAAGCTAAAGTAGTTTTTCCTTGGCCTGATGCTCCTTTTATCAAAACAATATTATTTTTCAAGAATCGATCTCTAATTTCGTTAAGCCATCTTCCTCTTCGCAAATCGCAACCACTTCTAATATGATCTGGACTAGCGTTAACCCCCATCCTATAATCATTTAATAACTCTTCACCTGTTTTATTTGATTTATAGTCATATAGCGGAATAATTGTTCTTTGATATTGTCTTTGTATCGAATCTATTGCCATAAGATCCTTTGCTATATTATTTACTTTTTCTTCCCAGCATTTCTTTGATGTATATCCTTTTTCCCGTGAAAGTTTGTATATATAATAAATCAGATTATCTTTCACCAAGTTATATGCTACTATTTCAACATATTTCTTCATAGTTTCTTTAATACTATTTTCGATTTCAGACTCTCGTATCTCTTCTATCTCTAAATGATTTAGCAACCATAATGTGTCATTCTCACTATAACCATACGATAATAACTTATTGTAAATACTACTTTTTTCTTTTTCCTTTTCTTTTATCATGTTTTGTAACTCAGAACCAATATTTCCAAATGATACGATTTTCAAGCATATTTCTTCACTCTTTTTAAACTTCAGACATCTTCTAAAAAATGAATCATTCTTTTTAGGAGATAAATCTGAAAGAGATAAATCATCAGATAAGTTTTTGACTTGGACAAGTTCTATAATCCTCTCTTTTCTCGTAATCATCAAATCTTCGACTTGTTCTGGATATAGCTGATCATCATTTTCTGCTGTCAAAAGCCGTTTTGCTATATATAATGTCTGAGTAGAAAATCCTCTCCAGGCAGCTTCTGACCCAATTTCGGACTTAACAATCTCATTTTTCTCCATTTTAAAAACTCCTCGCATTTTATAATTTTATCTCAATTTTTTGTGCCGACTGCACCTTCCAAATGGCCATCGGATGTTCTACAATATTTTCCAAAATCTGATTATCAGAAAATAGAAGCGAAGGCATATATTCACCTTTCTCAAACATATCCAAATACACTTTTTCCTCCCCCGTCAAAACCATAAGTTCCTCAATAAACTTCTTTGCTTTCTTCTTACGTTCATCCAAATTAAAATTATCTTTTTTTCGAAGCACCGGAAACAAATCACGCCTAATCTTTGAAAACTCCAGACCATCAATTGCGGATGTATCAAAAATCTTATTGATCTTATCTGCTAATATGGATGCATAAAAAATAATGCATTTGCGGAACAATTCATACTCCGATTCATCAAACAGACCGAAATAAATCATATTATTGAAGTCATATAAATCTCTGGCTGCCGCTCGACTCATAAGCGCATTTGCTTTTGCAGCAAATATCTCTATCGGTTCCAAGGTCCGTACTATAACTTTTTCTTCAAAAATATTCGTTACCATCCTTCTCTCTACTGGCGCAAAAATATGAGAGCGCAGGGAATAATTAAACTCCAACTTTATATTATCCCTGTTACCGCCAGTATTTTGGTATTGGAACAGCATAGAATCCAGGCTATGACTATACCTGGAAGATCCTGACAGAAAATATCCCTCCTCTGTCATATAGTTTTCCACCATTTTTGTAATTTTCTCCCTAGCTTTTTCCATATCTTCCAATGGCAAATTGGGTGTAAAATCCAAATCTAAGTCAACAGATAGCCTTGGCAGATTGAAAATGGTCATATTGATTGCTGTTCCAC
>CAOXUF010000210.1:4564-4776 GCA_948560485.1 uncultured Eubacterium sp. | reverse complement strand
AGTTTGTTAATTTTTTAACTATTTTCTGCTTGTACCTATTAGGATTGCTATGTTATAATTTATGTAATATTTTTATCGTTACAGAAATGGAGAAAAAATGAGAGGAATATATTCAAATAAAACAGCGATTCGTCATAAAGTATTTATGGAAATTGCCAAAATGGCATATGAAGATCGTCCATTATCTCATATAGAGGATCTTCCTTATGAAA
>CAOXUF010000210.1:3761-4554 GCA_948560485.1 uncultured Eubacterium sp. | reverse complement strand
CCCTACACGACGCTCTTCCGATCTATTCCCGGTGAAATTGGAAAAAACTATGACAATATTTTTCTTGAGAGAGCCATTATTGGAGAACGCCTTCGTGCAACGATTGGCCTTCCTATCAGAAATATGTCAGAGCATGCTCCACTATCTGCCGGAATTGATGCTACAGCTATTGATGAAAAATACTATGACCCTCCACTGATTAATATTATCAAGTTCGCATGTCATTCCTGTCCGGAAAAACGTGTCCTAATTACAAATGGCTGTCAGGGATGCATTGAACATCCTTGCATCGAAGTCTGTCCGAAAGATGCTATTCATATGGAAAACGGGCGCTCTGTCATTGATCAGGAAAAATGTATTAAATGCGGTAAATGTGTCAGTGCCTGTCCATATAATGCAATCATTAAGCAGGAGCGTCCTTGTGCTGCCGCCTGTGGTATGAATGCAATTAAATCCGATGAATATGGACGGGCAGATATCGACTATGACCAGTGTGTATCCTGTGGTATGTGTCTGGTCAGCTGTCCGTTTAGTGCGATTGTTGATAAAAGCCAGATATTTCAGACAGTTTTAGCACTGAAAAGCGATACGCCTATTTATGCTGCAATTGCTCCTTCTTTTGTGAAGCAGTTTGGTGACAATGTCACACCGGAGCAAGTTCGTGCAGCATTAAAAGCTGTAGGATTCGAAGACATGGTGGAAGTTGCTATCGGTGCTGACCTATGTGCTGTACAGGAAGCTGTAGACTTTTTAAAAGAAGTTCCGGCGAAACATTCCTGGCTTGGTACTTCCT
>CAOXUF010000210.1:0-3751 GCA_948560485.1 uncultured Eubacterium sp. | reverse complement strand
TCCCTACACGACGCTCTTCCGATCTTTATTGGACCATGTGCCGCAAAAAAATTAGAGGCAAGCCGTACTTCTGTAAGAAGCGATATCGACTTTGTCTTAACCTTTGAAGAAATGGCCGGTATCTTTGATGCAAAAGGAATCGAATTTGATAAATTAGAAGTGGAAGAACCGATAAAAACTTCCAGTTCTTTAGGAAAAGGATTTGCTTCCAGCGGTGGTGTTGCTGCTGCGGTAGTCAACGCTATCAATTGTGTCGAACCGGATATGGAAGTGAAAACTGTAAAAGCCGAAGGATTAAAAGAATGCAAAAAAATGCTTGCCTTGGCAAAAGCCGGAAAGTATGATGGTTACCTTTTAGAAGGCATGGCATGTCCCGGTGGCTGTATGGGTGGTGCCGGTGTATTGGCCGATGTAAAAAAAGCTACTGCCGCATTAGAGCAACAGAAAAAAGAATCTGAATTTGAAAAGCCTTCACATTCCGATTTCTTAAAATATTTACACTTAATAACGAAGGAGGAATTATACAAAAATGAAGATGAGAACTAGAACAATTACTGTTACTGCTATTATGATTGCACTTTGTGTTGTCGTACAGTTATTTAAAAACCCGGGAACTATCCCAATTACCGGCGGACTGATTAATCTGATTATTATTATTGATACACTTTATTGCGGTCTGTTAAGCGGAATTATCATTTCTGCAGTCGCACCTATTACATCCTTTATCATTACACAGTCTCCTATCATCGCAGCTGTGCCTATGATTTTGCCATTTATTATGATTGGAAATATTGTAATGGTGCTGTTTGTCTGGGCTGTGAGATGTAAAAAACTGGAACTGAATCTTTTACCTTTAAGTCTGGTTGCCGGCTCTTTCGCCAAATGGGGCGTTATGACTCTTACTATTGTTAAATGGATACTTCCTACTTTTGGTTTAAATCTTGCTCCAAAGATGTATAAAATGGCTGCTGCCACTTACTCATTAACGCAGTTGTATGCTGCACTTGCCGGAACTGCATTGGCATGTGTCATCTGGCCTATTGTAAGACTTGGTATCAAAAGAAGCAGATAGAAAGAATTATCTGTCAGAGTCTGGAAAAATAACAAATAAAATTGTGAAAAACAGAAATAAAAAAGTCCTCCAATATGGGGACTTTTTTACATTCCTATTACACTAATTAAAAGTATCCATGCCAATCCATAGTATGTTACAGCAGCTACTAAGTCGTTAATCGTTGAAATCAGTGGTCCGGATGCTACTGCCGGGTCAAAACCGATTTTATCCAGTATAATCGGAATAATTGTTCCTACAAAGCTTGAAATCAACATAGCAAGTGCCAATGCTCCACCAATGCAGCCTGAAATTGCGAATGCACTGCCTATCTGCTGCCCTCTTGCAAGCCATATAAACAAGCCCGTAAATACAACCGATATTCCGCCAACAATAAGTCCATTGCATAACCCTACACGGATTTCTTTAAAGATAAACCCAATCTTCTGCTTAAATTCTAACTCTTCATCCATTAAAACACGAATAGTTACAGCCAGCGACTGCGTCCCAACATTACCGGACATTCCAAGAATCACCGATTGAAAAGTTACAATAATCGGCAGACCGACGATAACTGTTTCAAACATATTTATCACAGATGAAACTACCATTCCTAACATTAAAAGTACTAAAAGCCACGGCACTCTTTTTTTCAGACTCTGTCCAAGCGGCTCTTCTAATTCTTCTTCCGCAGCAAGACCGGCCAGCTTCGCATAGTCCTCACCCATTTCCTCATCTACCACTTCTACCAAGTCCTGAGAAGTAATAACACCGAGAATATGCATATCCTTATCCAGTACCGGTATGGAATCTTCGGAATAATCTTTTAATTCCTCAATACAGTCATCCACTGTCTCATGGTCATGAACATACGGATATGATGTAGTAACCAAAGACTCTAACTCTACATATTCTCTTGCTACAATTAAGTCCGTCAAATCTATAGCGCCATAAAATGTGCCATCTTCCTTTTTAACATACAAGGTCGTAATATTATCATTGTCAGCAGCCTGCTCCACTAACCTTTTCATTGCCTGTTTTATCGTCAGATCAAGTGTCAGGCTGACATAATTGGTAGTCATTTTACTACCTATCTCATCCTCGTCATAAGACTGAATCAAATCAATGTCTTTCTTTGCATCTTCATCAATTAACTCAATCAGTTCGCTGCTGGTGTCATCCTCTAACTCTTCGAGAATATCAACCGCATCGTCAGCCTCCATGTTTCCAAGAATTCTGGCTGCCACTTCCGGTTGTAACTCTTCAATATATTCTGCCGGATCATCAATATAAGAGAAAATATCTGACACTTTCTCTACTCCCAAAAGTGAATACAGTCTGCCCCTCTCTTCACTCTCCAGATACTCAAGTGCTGCTGCAATATCATTCTCATGATAATCATCTAATCGGTCTAGTTTATTTAATGACGGTTCATCACTACGTATAATTTGCAGAAGTTCCTCTGCATAATTAGCTCTCTCCGGTATTTCATGTACACTTTCTTCTATTATATTAGAAGTACTTTTCTCTATTTCTTTTTCCTGTATCTCTTTTTCGAATTTCTCTTCCACTTTCATATACCTCCTTTTCATATCCTAAGGAACTATCCTTTCAGAACTCCTGCCTGTCTAAGGAACGTTCTGTATATGCGGGAAGTCTGCCTGTTTATTGTTTCGAACTAAACGAATAATATGTATCAGTTTTTTTCAAAACAATTTTATACGTCAAACTTCGCTCATAACTGTCACAACTATCCATTTCGTTCTCCTTTCTAAAACACTCTGAAAAACAAAGACTTATGGCAATGACCATAAGCCTTATTTAACTCCATAAATACTTTAACACTCAAAACCTTAATGTGTCAACAAAAAATCCATTATTCGACTGTGTGCACTTTTATCATATTTGTAGTTCCTGACTTTCCAAGAGGAACTCCGGAAGTAATGACTACAATATCGTCTTTTGTTACCAGTCCCTTTTCTTTTGCCACGTCTACTGCATAATCAAACAGTTCCAATACATGTTCTTTTTCCTGAATTAATACCGGAGATACTCCCCAGGACATATTTAACTGTCTTACAACCTTTTCCTCGGTACTGCCTGCAATAATCATACAATCCGGTCTGTATTTTGAAATCATTTTGGCAGACCTTCCTGACTTTGTTACCGTCAGTATCGCTTTTGCCTCTAAATCATAAGCATTCATACAAGTTGCATGACATACAGCTTCCGTAATATCGCTTCTCTGTTTTCTATGATTATTTAAAAATCTCTGTTTATAATTAATATCCATTTCTGTACGTTCTGCTATTCTTGCCATAGTAGCTACTGCCTCTGCCGGATATTTCCCGGCAGCAGTTTCTCCTGATAACATAATTGCACTTGTTCCATCATAAATTGCATTTGCTACGTCAGTTGTTTCTGCACGCGTAGGACGTGGATTCGTAATCATTGACTCCAACATCTGTGTAGCAATAATAACCTGTTTCCCTGCCTCATAAACTTTTTTTATAATCATCTTCTGAATAATCGGCACTTCTTCCTCCGGTAATTCTACACCCATATCCCCTCTGGCAACCATAACTGCATCTGCCTCTTCAATAATGGCATCTACATTTAATATTCCCTCACTATTTTCGATTTTAGCAATAATATGAATATCACTGCCGCCATTTTCATCCAAAAACTTTCGTAACTCTT
>CAOXUF010000209.1 GCA_948560485.1 uncultured Eubacterium sp. | reverse complement strand
TCTTGTATATACTTAATATCAATTCTTGGTTTCTTATAAAGACCTTCTGTTCTTGATACAGATGTGATTTTGATAAGGTTTTTATATCCTTCCTGAGTCCTTGCAAGTAAAATTAAATGATAGCGTGGCTGAGTGTACTCTTTTGTATCTGCCTTTTCCCACATATCATCTACTTCATAAATCTCATTTCCGATTATGGGTTTGATATTATATTCATTGCACTCTTTAACAAAATCTACAAATGAAGCCATACTTCCATGATCCGTTATAGCCACAGCCTTCATACCATTTTCACTTGCAAATTTAACAGCTTCTTCAACAGTCAATATAGAATCTAACAAAGAACCTTTAGTTGTATGTATATGTAAATGTGTAAACAATCAATCACCTACCATTCTTCATCGTCATCTGAATTATTTGTACTAACTACAACCACATCTTCAATAATTATTTGTGGTGTTCTAACTCCGTTATATTCGTTAATTGATGGTTTTCCTACAATGTTAAAGACAACACTATCATTCTCATCCCAGGCATTTTGTAGCCAGTCATACAGTTGATTTCCTTCTTTACACTTAAACTGAATATATTTAATCTCATCAATCACAAAACTGATAGTGTCTTCATTCTTTCCAAATATCTCAAATTGTTTTTTTGTAAGACTGATATTTTCAATAGCAAGCATCGGTTCTTCGATACCTTGTCCAATAATATCTTCAAGCCTCGCCAAATCAGTAATAATTTTTATAGAAACATCATCAATATCCATAATAAAATCAACTCGATAAGTAGAATCATATTCAACATCTTGTAAGATATCATTTAATCTGTTCATTGCTTCTTCTTTCTTATCTATTTCTAAATCAACAATGCCAAAAGCATTAGCATGACCTCTTCCGTCTAAAATGTTAGTGCTATTTACAATATCTTTAAAACTGTCAATAGGACTGTGATCAATATTTCTAGCACTCCCACCATATGTAATCTTTCCTGTTTTTTTATCTAAAAACTTGTTCAGTAAAATACATGGTTTATTAAACATTTCTGCAATTTTAATAGCAACAACGCCTGTCAAGCCATTATCCAGAATATCAGAAGTATCAATCATAACTACCTTGTCTTCTTTTGAAATGTTCTGCACAATTTCTGCAATTTGTGATACACATTTTTCTTTTTGCTTATCTTGCCTACTTTTTGCATTCTTGCAAAGTCTAGCTGCTCTATCATATATACTTTCCTGTATTGTTTCAGCAGGTTTATCTTTAGTGGCACGTTTCTTATATTCAAAAAACTCATCCTGTTCAATAAATGCTCTAAATAGTAATTCTTTTTCCTCTGGAGAACCGATTCTAATCATCCCATTTAAGATAGGTGTAATATACCACTGTACATTATGCACATTGATTTTGCCACTCATACTATAATCCTGTGCATCTATAAGAGCTTTAAAACACTTATTTTGAATATTTAATAACCCCATGTCTGTTAAATAGCGTGTTTCAAAAGAACGCATATCCATTACATCACTGATATTCGCCAATGCGCACAAATCTAAATAATTATCTGCAAATTCATTCCAATTTTCTTCATCCAATGCTTGAAGGAAACGATATACAACTCCAGCTCCGCACAAATTTTTATTGGAATAATCATTACTCATTTGATTATTGACAATCAGTGCATATGGATTATTTTCTTCCTTTTCATGGTGATCTAAAATCAAAATATCAATACCATTCCCAGATACTTCTTTACACCGCTCATTATCATTTGTTCCTGCATCTGGAATAATCAATAACTGTATATCTTTAGGAATAACTACATCGTCTGATAACCCATGTGCCTTTGCTCTTCCATGCAATATATAACCAACAGGATATTTACTATCCATTTGTTTGATGTATAAATACATCATTGCTGCAGAACAAAATCCGTCTGGATCTTCATCCACCAATATTCCAATTTTATCTTTTTGATTAAAATGTTTCATAAAGAGATTAACCGCTTCTTCAATATTGTCTAAGTTTTGATATGGCTCAACGACATTCTCGTCTAAGTTTAGGTATTTGTAATAATTATCTATTCCTCTATTTCTAAGAACTTCTGCTATCACATCAGAAATATCATTTTTTCCATTTTCATATAATTTATATTGCAAGTTTGTACCTCTCTATCTTAATTTATAAATATTATGTTCTACCATATACTGCCATTTTGTAGGTTTATCCGAAGGCGACTCATGTTCGTTCAAGATATTATCTTCATCAAACATATAGAACAGAAGAACACCATCAGGAAACCTATCAGCTAATTTTTCTAACTCTTCTTTTGTAACGTCTTTGTCAAAACAAAGTATAATGTCAATGCCAAGCCTAACCAATATATCAATTTGACATTGTGATAATTCCTTTCCTCCGGTTCCTCCACTATTTCTATAACCATAGCTCCATAACTGATGTGTGAATTTTTCTGATTCTCCTACATAAATTTTTCCTGATGCCTTTATAAAATCTATAGTCTTGTATAACCCATAGATTATCTTCGACCTTGCACATGGTTCCAAATAAATATATTTGTTTTCTCCAGCGGGAACTTCTCTATAAAAATACCTTCCCTTCACTCCAACTAAATCACCCAACTCTGAACGAATAGGAATTGTGTATCTATTACTTTCTTCGTCAAAACCAATTTCAAATTCTTTTTGTGTAGAATAATCTATGTTATCTTCATAAAACAGATCATTTCCGTATCTCTTATAATAAGAAAGTACACTCTCACCGATTGGTTTTAACGGCTTCTCCTTTTCTATACTTGCATTTGAACTCATGTCATCAATCATTTTTAAAATCTTAAAGCTTTCTGGAATGTCTTCTTCAAAATCATGATAATAAGACATTCCAATTTCATCACATATAAGCTGCAACCCTTTAGGAAAAGATAAATCTTTTGTATAACAGACCAAATCAACAATGTCCGTCTTTCGATTTGTTTTAATCATCTGTCTTGTATAGTTCTGACACATTAAATATTCGCTGTTATATAAAACAATTGCTCCATTGTTATCGCCTGTTGCGTTTGCACAAGTCCAGTAACCGCTTGAAGCATGATATTTGATATGGTGGCAACCAATGGATTCTAGGATTTGCTCAACATATCTGTTTTCATATATGTAATTCTTTAATTCTTTTACATCCAAGTGCCACCCTCCAAATTATTCTGTGCTTTTAGGTTTTTTAATGATATAACCTATATTTCTCCATATATTAAAATTAAGATCTATTTCAAACAACATGACTTTGTCTTTGCTACCAGCCCTGTTTTTATCAGGCTTAATACAGAAGTATTGCTTCTTTAAGTCTAAATCTTCTGTAACAGGTTCACCCCAACTATCATTTTCTGCGACCATTTGATATTTGTGATATTCATCTTTGTTTAGTTTCTTCCCGATATTTAAAATGTCAGCAACGTGTTTTATTTGCTTTGCATTTGCAATATTGTTACTACTTAAACTGAAAATATCTGTAAACACAGTATCATCACTCAACTGGAAAACTGCATACCCGCTCATTCTTAATTCTTTTGTTAATTCTTTAAGTCTAGTTGCAAACTGTTTTATTTGTGACCAATCATCTGTGTTATACCCTTTTAATGTGTCATATCCATAATATTTAATGTTTTGAACCATCTTTGCTTTACGCAGTTCAAACTCGATCTGCTCAGGACTGTAATCATTACCAACATCTTTAAACAGAACTTTCCCCTTACGGTCAGAGCTGTCGATCCATTCTGTTACAGTTTTTACTTGCCAATATTCGTCTGATTCTGACTGTACTCTTTTAATATATTCTTCATTGGATTCTATATAGATACCAAAATCATCTATTTTTCTTCTAATGATTTCTCCCTTTTTATCATGGTATACACCAAGAACAATTTCTTTCTCTGGCTTTTCAAGTACAACACCATGTAAATCCTGAAATTCCTTATTATTGATAACCGTTGTTATCAAACAGCTTCTCAAATCTTCTTCATCCATTTCATTACTCATAAGAAAAAAGTTTTCATTCTGTACAAGCGCAACATAGGCAGCTAACAATACCAGTTTTCTTGTTTTGCCCTCATTAGACAAGAATCCCTCAAATAGAAGTTTTGTGTCTCTCATACCAAGAAAATATTCATTATACATATACCAGGGAAACGGTAACCCGAAATTAGGCTTTTCAAGATACTTATCAATTTGTACTGTGTTATTATCTGTAAGTTCTACTGCCTCTTCTCCTGCATTGATTACTGTGTGTATTTTGTCTGCCTTTGTGCGGATAATTCTATATATATCATTGGGGGACATCTTATCGAAGTTCTTATGAGACAGAATCTTTTCAATTGGGAATCCATTTCTACCATATTCCCTTACAAGAGAATACTTTTTAACCGTATCAAAATAGTTTTTACAGTCGTTTTCATCTGCAAGATTCATATATTGCTGTATAGTTTTCCAGCCTTTATATTGCTTATAAGTGCTTAATCTCTCTGGATTCTGACTCATAAACACATTCATTTTTGTTTCATCTACTGTTTGCGAAAAAGTCAAATAGTATGTTTCAAAACTATCATAAAAGAACTTTACTGCCGGATCTGAGAAGTCGTATTTACTTCTCATAAAATTACCGTAATTAACAAATGAATCAGGAGCTTTGAGTAGTGCGCCTACGAAGCATATCTCCGCTTGAATGTTTGAAGCACTATGTTCCTCTGTCAATCAATTATCACCACCAATCATCCGAAAATATCATCAACCAAAGCAGATATAT
>CAOXUF010000208.1:821-4821 GCA_948560485.1 uncultured Eubacterium sp. | reverse complement strand
CGTGACTGGAGTTCAGACGTGTGCTCTTCCGATCTATATTTTATTGAAGCTGCAGCAAGTATAGGTTTGTATGATAAAGCATGGCTGAACAATTATAAGGATATTGTAAAACAGTTGATATATGATATTGCATGTCCTTACAGAAGCAATGAGGAGTGCGTTTCTGATTGTGGGAATGCATATCCATATCTTAGAAGTTTTTCTCCTTATGAAGGACACTCATGGGCTTCGGGATATGAAGATGAAAGAACAGGTAATAATCAGGAATCAACGTCTGAGGCAGTAAATGCATGGGCAGGAATAATTCTTTTCGGGGAGTTAACCGGAGATACAAAAATAAGGGATTTAGGTATTTATTTGTATACAACGGAAATTGCTGCTGCAGATGATTATTGGTTCGACAAGGATGAAGACACCTATAAAATAGATGAGTCAAATTATGCTGCTCCAATGGCGTCAATGGTCTGGGGAGGAAAAGCAGATTATGGTACATGGTTTGGAGCAGAGTATACACAGGGAATCCAGATTTGTCCAATGCAGTCATGGTCATTTTATCTGGCAAATGATGCAAACAATATTTCCGGCAGTGATTATATAAAGAAATATTACAATGCTGATAAGACATTTGAGCAGGCAAATGGGGGAAGTACATCATTGTGGAATGATATGTGGGCTTCTTATTATGCGCTGGCAGATCCGGATGAAGCTATGAATACAATATGGACAAAAGAGGCCGTGAATGATGGTGAATCACAGGCTCATACATATCATTATATCAGAGCATTACAGGATTACGGTGTGCCGGATTTGAGTTTTACAAGCAGTAGTGCTATGGGCACTGTATTTAAGAAAAATGATGTGTATACATATGCGGTATATAATCCGTCTGGTTCCACAGAGGTAGTAAACTTTACAGGTGATGATGGGAAAACAATATCTGTAAATGCTGTGCCAAATGCGATGACGATAGTAAATTCAGAAGACATTCAAAAATCATCTTATATTATAGAATATTATGGAAAAGACTTGAATTCAGATGAGTATTCTTTACTTAAGAGCAATATTAAATATGCTGGTGCAGAAACACAGGTTACAGCTGATATAAAAAACTTTACAGGATTCACTTTTGACAAATCTAATCTGAATAATATTACAACAGGTGTTGTACAGTCAGATGGAGGGTTGGTACTTAAGGTTTACTATTCAAGAAACACTTATGCGGTTTCTTATGATTTGGCAGGTGGAAGCAGGAGTGATGACAGCCTCTATCCAAATACATATATTTTTGGGGAAAACAAAAAACTGGATACACCTCAAAAAGAAGGATATGATTTCTATGGCTGGTATCGGGAAAGTTCATATGATACAAAAGTTGTAGAAATTACAGAGAAGACAAATGGAAATCTTACTCTTTATGCAAAGTGGATTCCGGCTGGAACGATTATGATAAATGAGGATATGTATTTGTCATTTGATAGGAATATGAACGGTACATTCAATATTGTAGGAGATACAAAGTATAATGCAGTGAATGTTTTATATAAAATTGTTGAAACAGAAAGTGAAGCAAAACAGCTTGCAGAAAATAAAGCAGAAATGGGATTTGTTTCGTGGGGATTGGATTCTGTTTCCGGTGTGTGGTCAAGAACGGAAGATTTCACATCAAGGAAAGGAAAATATATTGTATTTTACTTTATCAGATATTCAGAAAGTGGCGGTTTCAAGTCTGATTATGCATATGGAAAGATTAATAATGAAAGTGATGGAACAGTTACAGAGCCTGAGACAACGGAACAGACGACTACATCGGAGATAACTTCACCGGAAACAACAACGCAGCCAACCCCTGCAATTCGAGTCAACCCAAATGTTAAAGTTGAGGGGTATCAGATTAGTTCGGTCTCGGAAGGAAGCAGAGTGATAGGTTCCGTAGAACCAATAATTGAGGGTAAAAAAGTTTCCAAGTGGGGATTTTTATATGCAATTATTGAAAATGGGAGTCAGACATATTCTGTAGATGACGATGAGATGTATGTAGGTGTTAAAAGTCCGTATGTA
The DNA here is from genome assembly GCA_948560485.1 of uncultured Eubacterium sp. The sequence continues at coordinate 2,763 of CAOXUF010000208.1, read as the reverse complement.
GCTTCTATGGAATCAACAAATGTAGGGACATTATCTGTTACAATGGGAGCTTCAAAGACAGCTACGTATTTTGCAAGAACTACTTTGTTTTCGACAAAAAATGCCAGAGAATTTCAGGCAAAATATAAAGTGAGGGCATATGCTTTGATGGAGGATGGTACATACTATTATAGTGATGTTTCTTCTTATCGGGTAGTGGATATTGCAAAGGTGCTATATGAGAAGACCTTAATGAATAATTTATCCGGACATAAATATTTATATCAAAATATTCTTAAAGTGGTAGATGCAGATTACAAAGAGGTAGATTACGACTGGAGCGGTACGATTGTAAAAACATTGCCATAAAACATTGGATGTATTATATAAGATAAGGGCAGTTTATGTTCTTATCTTTGTTTTAGAAAAAAATGACATTTTATATTAACAAAACAAATATAAATGTAACAAAAATGTAATATTTTATTGACAAAGTGTAATAAAAGATGTAATATACTCCTTGCATGATATAAATGCAGTAAAGGAGTAGATTTATGAAAAAGACCAGACTAGTTATTGGTTTCGTATTATTAACTTTAACACTTGTTATTGCAGTCATAGGCAGTACAATGATTGTAAAAAACTATACTGAAAATAAAGTGGCAGAAACCCAGACGACAGATAAATCGGTGAATAAAGAGAATGTTCTGAAATCAGATAATAAGACGGATAAACTTTTAGCAAACAAAACAAAGAAAAATACAAAGACAGTTAGTGTGAAAAAGCAGAAAATAGTTCTTTCATCTAATGAAAAAGCAAAAAAGAAATCGAAGAAAAAGAGCAATTATAAAAAGAAAAAGAACAAATTAAAAAACATTGGAACATATAAAATCACAGGATATTGTGGATGTAGCAGCTGTTGTGGTAAGACAGACGGAGTTACTGCTTCAGGTACACAGGCAACAGCAGGCAGAACAATTGCTGCTGACACTACAAAATTACCATTTGGAACAAAGGTGGTAATCGACGGACATACTTATACGGTAGAAGACCGAGGTGGAGCGATTAAAGGAAATAAGATTGATGTATATTTCAGTTCACATTCAAAGGCTTTGCAGTGGGGAGTCAGATATTGTGATGTGTATGTTGCAAAATAGTAAAAAGGAATTTGGTAGTTAAATTTAATTACCAGATTTCTTTTTTTTATAAAAAACAATAAAAATATTTTTAGTAAGAAAAATTTTTATAGTATATTTGTTCTAAAATTTTTTTATTTATAAGCGTTTTAAAGGGATGTAAAAATAAATATTCATTAAATTTTACAAAAATATCGGAAAAACTTTTTTATTGTTGAGGGGGGCGGTAAAACATCTTATAATATAAGTATATTATTAAGATACGGAGGAATTCTTATGTCTAAAATTATGAGAAAAATTACATCAATAGTACTTACATTAACTATGGTTGTAACAGTCTGCCCACAGAGTGAATTATTTGACATTCAGGCGGCGGATACAGAGAAACCATATAACCTTTCCTATGGCAGACCGGTTTATGCAAGTTCCCAGAATGGAAATGATGCAGCGGAACTCGCAGTAGATGGTGACGATGAAACAAGGTGGCAGGCAAAACAGGATGATAAAAATGAGTGGATGTATGTGGATCTTGGAAAAGAGGCAGATATTGACCATATTTATCTTCACTGGGAGGCTGCTCATGCAAAAACTTATGAGATTCAGTTTTCAAATGATGAAGATAACTGGACAACTGTTTATACAAAGGGTAAGAAAAAGGGTGAATATGTCGATATGGCTGTTTCCTACACTGTAAATAGTTTAACAGATGGATTTGGCCAGATTAGTGCAAACTGGACTTCAGTTGAAGATGCACATTATAAAGTATATGATGGAGATCAGATTGCAGTAGCGCAGGATAATTATAAATTTACAAATCATGGCGGCAC
>CAOXUF010000208.1:0-811 GCA_948560485.1 uncultured Eubacterium sp. | reverse complement strand
CATGGCGGTACTCAGGGAAATATTAAGTTGAGTGCCGGAAAACATACATTAAAAGTTGTTGCTTTTAATCCGTCTACAAACGAAGAACTTGGCAGTGGAATTTGTGAAGTAAACGTTGCAGAAGGAAGCAAGGGCGACAATGGTATTGTTGTTGATTCCAGTGCAAACTTAAAGCAGACCATCAATAAAACAGATTTAAGCGCAACGAAGGCTAGATATGTCAGAGTATTATGTGTAGAGAGAGCAATAGCCTATGGATGCTCTTTGTATGAATTTCAGGTTTATGGTACAGGTGGTTCAGCAAAGCCTCCGAAAGATTATGGCGAGAATTTGGCATTGAATAAAGAAGTAACATGCTCAGGAACAAGAGATGAATGGTGGATGAAAGACGAGGAAGGTAATATAAGACCGGATGCGTATAACAATGTGAAACCGGAGAATGCAGTAGATGGAAATACATCCACAGCGTTTACATCTTATCAGGGTGATGACCAGTGGCTTACAGTAGATTTGGGACAGGCGTATACTCTTGGAAGAATAGTTATTAATTGGAATGCAGATGCAGGAAAAATTTATGATGTATTGGTGTCGGCAGATAATAAGAACTGGACAACAGTACATCGTGTAACAAGAGGTTATGCATATAAAATAGATAATTTTACGTTATATAGACAAAATGTCCGTTATGTAAAAGTACTTGGATATACAAAGGTAGAAAGTGGAAGCGGTATTGGTATCGCAGAACTGTCTGTGTACAAATATAATGAAGGAGACAGCAAGGAGAATGAGACTGTTGCTGATCTTCCGACAA
>CAOXUF010000207.1 GCA_948560485.1 uncultured Eubacterium sp. | reverse complement strand
GCAAACGCCCTGAGCGAGCATAGCTTCTGCTACTTTTTCAAATCCGGCAATGTTAGCACCTACTACGTAGTCACCTTCAAAACCATATCTCTTAGCAGCATCATCAATATTGTGATAAATGTTTACCATGATATTCTTTAACTTAGAATCAACCTCTTCAAATGTCCATGAAAGTCTTTCTGAGTTCTGTGACATCTCAAGAGCTGATGTAGCAACACCACCTGCATTTGCAGCCTTACCACCAACGAACCATACTCCGTTTTCCTGTAAGTATTTTGTTGCATCAATTGTTGTAGGCATGTTAGCACCTTCACAGACACATTTACATCCGTTTGCTACTAACTGTTTTGCATCATCAAGATGTAATTCGTTCTGTGTAGCACATGGAAGAGCGATATCACATTTAATCTGCCATACACCACGTCCTTCATGATATTCAGCTGAAGGTCTTGCTGCTGCATATTCAGTAAGTCTTGCTCTCTTAACTTCTTTGATTTCTTTCAAAAGATCTACATCAATTCCTTCCGGATCATAAATCCATCCAGTTGAATCTGAACATGTTACACATTTCGCTCCCATCTGATGAGCCTTCTGAATCGCATAGATAGCAACATTACCAGCACCTGATACAACAACTGTCTTTCCTTCCATTGACTCGCCATGGCACTTAATTAACTCTTCTGTTAAGTAAAGTAAGCCGTAACCTGTAGCTTCTGTTCTTGCTAAAGAACCACCATATGTAAGTCCCTTACCTGTAAGAACACCTTCATATACTCCACGGATTCTCTTGTACTGTCCGAACATATAACCGATTTCTCTGGCACCTGTTCCGATATCACCGGCAGGAACGTCTGTATCTGCTCCAATATATTTGCAAAGTTCTGTCATAAAGCTCTGACAGAATGCCATTACTTCTCTATCTGATTTTCCCTTAGGATCGAAATCAGAACCACCTTTACCACCGCCAATTGGAAGTCCTGTAAGTGAATTCTTGAAAATCTGCTCAAATCCTAAAAACTTGATAATTCCAAGATTTACTGATGGGTGAAGTCTTAAACCACCCTTATATGGTCCGATAGCTGAATTAAACTGTACTCTGTAACCTGTATTTACCTGTACCTGTCCGTTATCATCTACCCAAGGAACTCTGAACTTGAACTGTCTTTCTGGTTCACAGATTCTTTCAAGTAAAGCTTCCTTTTTAAATTTTTCCTCATTTTTTTCAATTACAGGTCTTAATGATTCTAAAACTTCATCAACTGCCTGTAAAAATTCTGGCTCGCTAGCGTTCTTCTCATGAACTTTTGCTAATACCTCGTCTACGTATGACATTTTGTAGCCCTCCTTAATATATTTTTCTTAATCCATGTGTAAACCGGCAGATATATGCGCTCACTTTAACACACTAAAGAGAATTATATATTAATTTCTTAATTATATCAAGCAAAAGAGGTTCTAAACTTAATTTTGTAAGGCAATTATTTTATTTGCTTTATTTTCTTAACTTGAAACTTAATAATTACAATATTTGGATAAATTATATTGTTGTTCATACTAAAATAATCTTTTATACTATTACAGTTCATGAATATTTTTATTTTATTTCATTTTAGGCTTAAATATAAGCGATGCCAAATATCCTAAAATAAGTGCTCCTGATATTCCTACTGCACTGGAAGTGAAACCTCCTTTAAACAATCCAAGAACGCCTGATTCACTGATAGCTTCTTTCATTCCTTTCCAAAGGTTATTTCCGAATCCAATCAACGGTACTGTAGCACCACATCCTGCCCATTTTGAAAATGGCTCATATATTCCTATTGCTCCAAGTATAACACCAAGGCATACTAATCCAACCATAATTCTTCCCGGTGTAAGTTTTGTTTTATCAATAAAAATCTGTACAATGGCACAAATCACACCACCAACTAAAAAACTTTTCAAAAAAATCATCTGTTTTATCCCCTCATTTTATTTATTCTATTTCAAACTAACTTCATTCAATTTTTTAAGATATTTGTAATATGATTTAACATGCTTCTATCTGTACAAGGTGTGCAATTCCCGGTACACTGTTTCCTTCATTAAAGCTAACCGGTGACATTAATGCACCTGTTGGAATAAATAAGACTTTCTTCCATGCTTTCTTTTTTAACTGTTTAAAGATATAAGATGTAAGCACTGTTGCCGCACAGCCGCATCCACTTCCACCTGCATGAGTATCCTGACTGCTTGCATCAAACATCTCAATTCCACAATCCATATGGACTTTTGAAATATCATATCCTTTATCTCTTAACAAATCTAATAGAATTGTCTTTCCTACAATTCCTAAATCTCCTGTTATAATTTTATCATAATCCTCAGCTGTCGTATTAAAGTCTTTAAAATGTGTATAAATAACATCTGCCGCTGCCGGAGCCATACATGCCCCCATATTCTGTGCATCCTTTACACCATAATCAACAATTTTTCCTGTTGTAATTCCTGTTATCTTTGCGAATCCCTTATCCTTACTGACAATCACTGCTCCTGCCCCGGTCACAGTCCATGTAGCTGCATATGGTCTCTGATTACCATAAGCCAATGGGAAACGGAACTGTCTTTCAGCACTTGCAAAATGACTCGATGCAATTGCTATAACATTATTTGCATTTCCCCCTTCTACTGTAATTGCGGCAACGCTGAGTGCTTCTCCAATCGTAGAACATGCACCATACAAGCCAAAAAACGGAATTTCAAATTCCAGAATCCCAAATGTTGTAGCAATTAACTGCCCCAGCAAATCTCCTGCGAAAATATATCTGATATCTTCCTTATTCATATTTGACTTAAACAATACTTTTTGTATTGCTTCTTTTTGTAATAAACTTTCAGCCTCTTCCCATGAATCCTGCCCCAGCATTGGATCCTGTTCTACCACATCAAACTGTTTTCCAAGAGGTCCTTCTCCTTCTTTTTCTCCAACAATGGATGCTCCCTCAATGATATATGCCGGTTCATCAAAGGCTATACTTTGTTTTCCAACGATTCTACCCATATTATCCCCTTTACCTTTTTTGCAATTATTTACTTTTATTTTCTCCTGAAATTGACTAATTATTCTAATAATCAAATTAATATTTTATCATTACAGTTTAACGTTTTACTTGATTAAATTGTCGTTTTTTTATAGAATAATAGAGAATTTTATTTTTGAGAGGAGAAAATTATGACAACATCAGAAACTGGTATTTTAATTTCTATCGTTATATATATGATAGCAATTATAGGAATCGGTATTTATTATGCAAAAAAGAATAATGATGCCGGAGATTTTTATTTAGGCGGAAGAAAACTAGGACCTTTTGTAACTGCCATGAGTGCTGAAGCCTCAGATATGAGTAGTTATCTGCTAATGGGACTTCCGGGGCTTGCATATTTATCAGGTGTCTGCGACGTTTTTTGGACAATCGTAGGTTTAGCACTTGGTACATATATTAACTGGCTCATTGTTGCCAAGAGACTTAGACGATACACTGCAAAAATCAATGCAATTACAATTCCTGATTTCTTTGCAAACAGATATCGCGACAAAAGGGTATTAAACGGAATCGCCGCTTTAATTATCATTATTTTCTTTGTACCATATACAGCTTCAGGTTTTGCTGCATGTGGAAAATTATTTAATTCATTATTTGGAATCAACTATATGACTGCAATGATAATCAGTGCCATTGTAATTATTGCCTATACAACATTAGGTGGTTTCCTCGCAGCAAGTACAAGCGATTTTATTCAGAGTATTATTATGTCTATCGCATTAATTATTGTTGTTATTTTTGGAATCAACTCTGTAGGCGGCATTGAGCAGGTAGTTACAAATGTAAAAGACCTTCCTGGTTTCTTGAACTTTAACGCTACATTTGATGCTGCTACCGGCACATCTTCACCATATGGCATTATCACAATTATATCCACTCTTGCATGGGGTCTTGGATATTTCGGTATGCCTCATATTCTTTTAAGATTTATGGCAATTGAAGATGAGAATAAAATAAAATTATCTCGACGTATTGCAAGTGTATGGGTAGTTATTGCCATGGCAATTGCACTATTTATCGGTATTATGGGATACAGTATGTCAAAAGCAAATGTCATTCCAGCTTTGGAAGGCTCTGCTACAGAAACTGTTATCGTTCAGATTGCAAATGCTCTCAGCCAGAATGGTATTTTCTTTGCAATTATTGCCGGTGTTATTCTGGCAGGTATTCTTGCTTCAACGATGTCAACTTCAGATTCCCAGCTTCTTGCTGCATCATCCAGTATTACAGAAAACTTAATGGATGGTGTGTTCGGAGTGAAATTATCTGATAAAGCAAAAGTTATTGTTGCAAGATGTTCTGTTATCGTAATATCCATTATTGCAATATTCTTTGCAGCAGACCCTGACAGCAATGTATTTACAATTGTATCTTTTGCCTGGGCAGGATTTGGTGCAACTTTTGGACCAATTATGTTATTCGCATTGTTCTGGAAACGCTCAAACAAGTATGGTGCAATTGCCGGTTTATTATCCGGTGGTGTAATGGTATTCGTATGGAAATTCGTTATCAGACCTCTCGGCGGTGCCTGGGACATCTATGAATTACTTCCGGCATTTATTGTTGCCTGCATCTTCATTGTTGTAGTAAGTTTACTTACAAAAGCACCTGAGCAGGAAATCATTGATGAATTTGAATCTATAAAAAAAGCATAAATCGAATACCTGAGAAATTCCGGTTTGTAGGGGAGTGACTTTCCTGCTGAAGAAATACAGACAGAGAATATCTTCACCTCGATTCT
>CAOXUF010000206.1:1974-4840 GCA_948560485.1 uncultured Eubacterium sp. | reverse complement strand
AATATTTTTTTCATTTCTTCTCTCATATTTGTCTCCTTTGTATTCCATATTCCGCAGTATATTTTGTCTTTCTTTAAAATACTGTCTATATTTTATGGCAAACAAAAACGGGAGGCTATGTTGCATAAGCTCCATTGCTTCCCGTCTGCGTTGACACAAATATTACGCTGAATTTATTTCTGTGTCAATAAATTTTTGAGAGTTTTAATTATATAACCTGTTTTCTTAATTTTATTATGCAGAAAGTTTAGAAAGTTTTTTGAAATGTGAAGAATTATAATTTTGGCAATTTAAAAGAACTCTTTAGAGATACAATTCTGTTAAATACAGGCTTTTCGCTACTATAGTCTTTTAAATCCGCACAAAAATATCCCTGTCTTACAAACTGAAATTTGTCTTCTGGTTTAATATCTGCAATATTTGGCTCAATATAGCACTCTTTTAAAACCGTTAATGAATTTGGATTTAAATTGAGCGTTCCATCCTCATTTAACTTGCCTTTCTCTTCATCAACAATATTTTCATATAAACGTACTTCTGACTGAATACCATGTCTTGCAGAAACCCAGTGTATCGTTCCTTTTACCTTTCTTCCGGTAAAGCCGCTGCCACTTCTGGTTTCCGGATCGTAAGTTACATGTATTTCTGTAACCTTTCCATTTTCATCTTTCTTGTAATCTACACATTTTACAAAATATGCATTCATCAGACGAACTTCATTTCCCGGAAACAGTCTGAAATATTTCTTCGGAGGTTCTTCCATAAAATCATCTCTGTCAATATAAAGTTCTTTACAGAATGGTACTTTTCTTGTGCCAAGTTCCGGACATTCTACATTATTTACAACGTCAAACCACTCCACCTGATCTTCCGGATAATTATCAATAATCACCTTAATCGGATCTAATACAGCCATTAGTCGTGGTTTCTTTGCCTTCAAATCTTCTCTGATGCAATATTCAAGCATTGCATAGTCTACAGAACTGTTACTTTTAGATATTCCACATAACTCAACAAACATCTTTATGGATTCCGGTGTAAAACCTCTTCTTCTAAGTGCCGCAATCGATACCAGTCTTGGGTCATCCCAGCCATCTACAACTCCATCTTCCACCAGTTTTTTAATATATCTCTTTCCTGTAACTACATTTGTAACATATAGCTTAGCAAACTCAATCTGCTTTGGTGGATTTTCATATTCCAGTTCATTTACCACCCAGTCATAGAGAGGTCTGTGATCCTCAAACTCTAATGTACAGATAGAATGGGTAATCCCCTCAATAGCATCTTCAATAGGATGAGCAAAATCATACATAGGGTAAATACACCACTTATCTCCTGTATTATGATGTGTCATATGTGCCACTCTATATATAATCGGATCTCTCATGTTAATGTTAGGACTCGACATATCAATCTTTGCACGTAACACCTTTTCGCCGTCCTGATATACACCATTCTTCATATTTTCAAACAGTTCAAGATTCTCTTCAACACTTCTATCTCTGTAAGGGCTGTTCTTTCCCGGTTCTGTTAATGTTCCACGATACTCTCTGATTTCTTCCGCAGATAAATCGCAGACATAAGCTTTTCCCTTTTTTATAAGTTTTACTGCAGCTTCATACATCTGCTCAAAATAATTGGATGCAAAAAATAATCTGTCTTCCCAATCAGCTCCAAGCCATTTAATATCCTGTAATATAGATTCTACAAACTCTTCCTTTTCCTTTGTCGGATTTGTATCATCAAATCTCATATTAAACTTTCCATGATACTGGTTTGCCAGACCATAATTTAATAAAATAGATTTGGCATGTCCTATATGAAGATAACCATTTGGCTCAGGTGGAAATCTGGTCTGCACATGATCAAATCTTCCTTCCTCTAAATCTTTTTCAATAATCTGCTCAATAAAATTTTTAGACTCTGTTTTTTCTAACTCAGTATTATCTGTATTTGTGCGTTCCATATCCATTTTCTGCCTCCAGTATTATTTTTTCTCACAATGTTATGAATTATACAATAAATGGACTTTATTTTCAATAAAATTCTACTTTATCATCGTATTAGACCATGCATAATCGACCTCTTTATAAACCGGATTTACCTTTGTTAAAATCTTGGTATAGATTGCATTGTGACCAACTGCTGTACTCATAAGATCATTATCATACAACGCTGATGCCACATCATGAATGCTATATGAATATACATCACTATATACGATACTACCATCACTGGTCTTTGCGTAAGCTCTTACCAGATATGATATAGTATACCCCGTCTTATTCAATCCGCCTACATTCATAGTTCTTGCATAATACTGTGCTGTCTTTGATAAACCTAGTTGTGCATTGAGTTTTCCTGTTTCTGTTGCCGCATAAGTTTTCACATATGTACTGTCATTATCTATAACCAGATCTTCTGATGTGATTGGTGTATTTCCATATACAAGTCCATATATTAAACCTAATTCCTCATATTCTCCTTCCACAGAATAAACCACTCTAAGTCCTAATTTTCCTTCTTCGCCTCCCATATTACTTGACATCTGATATCCTTCAATCTTCACTTCACTATATACCACACTCCCATCTGACAGTTTTGCATAGGCTCTTACATGATAATCTATATTATATCCTCCAGCGATATCCATTGTCCGTACATAATATAATGCCGTCTCTGAATCTCCCATCTGCACTTCTGACTTACCTGCTTCTGTAGCCTGATAAGAAACAACAAACTCACTTCTTCCATCAACAATCATTTCTTTATCTGCATCTGTTATCCCATCTGCTAATCCGATAACCAGTCCAAACTCTGATATTTTCTGACCTTCAGATCGGAAGAGCGTCGTGTAGGGAAA
>CAOXUF010000206.1:1645-1964 GCA_948560485.1 uncultured Eubacterium sp. | reverse complement strand
AGATTTTCTCTCTGATATACCGTTCTGATTCCCACATCATCTGTCGCACCATCCAATGATGTAGATATCTGGTATCCTGTGATTCCAACATCCTGTGAAATCAGATTTCCTGAAATATCCCACTGTTCTCTTAACCAGTTATCCCTGCTCTGCAACCAGTCCCTTAAAAATTCTACAGAATCATCATATGTATTCCATTCTCTAAAGTTTGCGTAACTATATGCATCTGCTATATCCGGATTTGTGATACTCCATCCTGCTCCTAACTGTTCCTTTGAAATATAATTTCTTTCAAAAGAGTTTCTATACTGCTTTACAA
>CAOXUF010000206.1:0-1635 GCA_948560485.1 uncultured Eubacterium sp. | reverse complement strand
ACAAAAGCGTCTATTCCAAATCCTTCATCAGCCTTACTTCCGTCATAGATCGCCTGAATATATGGAAGATACTGTTTATAATATTTCACCACAAGATTTTTGAACTTTTCATTTTTCATTAAGTAACTATACCATACAAGTTCTTGTGCCTTGAAACTATTATAGGTCACACCATCTTTATATTCTCCGCTATAATATTCACCAAGATTTCCTGATGAAAGATCATAATCCCAACAAGGACCACCATACATAATATTGTCTTTTACATAAAACCTTGTAGAACTGAAATTAAAATCATTATTTCTAAAAATTTCATTTACTAAATAGAACTTTGCAAACGAATCCATATCTACATATTTCGATGCTTCCTCATAATCGTCCTTCTTTAAAGCCTCTTCGAAATTTGCAATCAGATTTTGTGTGTTGATAATTTTATCCTGATATAACGCAATCTTATCAGTCTCATCCGGTCCAAACTCAGGTTCACCTAACATAAACAATATCCCCAGACCACTTCTTTCCAAATGAAATGTCTCTGCCGCATCTCTTCCATTATTATCAACTTCCAATACGACATCATTGTTTGTTATTTCTTCCGGGTCATTAATTTCAATACGTCCTGAACCTGTTTCTACTGATTCAATTAATAAATAGTTTCCTGAATAGGTTCCATTGATATATATATCGACAAATCGGCATTCACTGGTATAATCAAGACCCATTGTAGTCGCTAACTGCATTACTAACGCATTCCTGATTAATGCTTTATCAAATGCATTTGCCAACAGACTCCATTTTTTCGCTTTGCCTTTCATTCCCAGCAATTCCTGTTTTTTACTCAACTTAAAATTATATGGTTTCTTTTCAGCTCCTGCCGTAGAATTTCCACGAATCTTAATATCACTGGCGAAATCAACAACGTCTTTATTGTTTCCTGTATTATCCGCAATTGTAATACCTACATTCGCTTTTCCACCCGGCTGTTTTGCAAAATATGTGCCACTGATATCTCTTCCGCCTGTAGAAATATAAATTTGCGGAATATCATTATAATCTTTTACTGCATCCTCTATCGTAATCTTTGCTGTAGTCCCTTCTGTCTCCTGTCCTTCTGTTCCCACTGCCTTAACCATGATGTCATGCTCACCAAGGGCAACGCCTTCTACATCCTGCGATGTCAGATAATGACCCGCTCCTTTAATATTCTTTACGAAAACATCATCTATATATACGTTGTAACTTTCTGCTAACTCGCCCGGCTCAAATGCTAATATATACTTACCGGTATATTTTGCATAGCTTATGACAGATAAATTACTTGCCGGCGATAGTATTGGCACATATTCTTTCTGTTCATCTGCACCATATACTGCTATTTCCCAAATAGAATGACCGTAACCTGTAACACGTGCAGTTCCATGTATTTTAATGAATCGTGCTTCAACTGCATCCGTAAGAACAATTCTGTCATATCTGTTGGCGACTTCACTCTGATCCTTGATTATTGCTGCTGTTACGTAATTTTGTCCGTCTGTTGAAGTCTGTACTGTATAGTCTTTTGCCGCAGCATTCTCCCACACTGCGGCAATCTCTTTTACAGAATAAGATCGGAAGAGCGTCGTGTAGGGAAAGAGT
>CAOXUF010000205.1 GCA_948560485.1 uncultured Eubacterium sp. | reverse complement strand
CCGAAAATAACTGGGGCATTTTTATTTTAGCAACGGCTGAAAATTAAGCGCTTACTTTTTATCTCTACTACTAATATTTTTCATCCGTTCTTCTTCTAAATTTTTATATTTCTCGTTATTACTTACTATTTCCTTCTGTAATTTGTATGTGGCAAAAGGAATTAACACAATGCTTACTAATGCGAAAGAAAACACTAATAACGTGGAATTAAGATATAAAAAAATCATCGAAACAATAATACCACCTATCACATTTAAAATTTGGAAAAAATCTATTTCAAGAAAATTGGGAATGTCATCTACCATATCCAATCTAGCATCAATTAGAGAAGTATCTTCATTTGTCTTTATCATCTTAGTGTAATAATCATAACTCTCATATCCCACGATTTCACTATATATTCTTGTATCAAGAAATTTATTTACAGATCTTGAAAGCCAGAAAGTAGTATCTATAACTACCAATACAATAAACCAAAATATATCCTTTTTCAGCAGACCATCAATACAATTACCAATGATATATGGATTAGAGATAAGTATTAGAGCCTCTACAAGATCCAAAAACCAAATCATGGTTATCTTAATCGGAGCCTTTTTATATACACGAAAAATCTCAGCAACCAGAATTTTCATATTATCAATCTTTCCTATTCTGTTTTTCATTCTATAGGCTGTGATCCTAGACTTTTATTTCAGTCCTTATCTTTAAATGCTTTTACTGCCTCTATACGCTTGCATATAAATTTTGTCTGCTTTTTATAAGCAAACAAAAACAATAAAGACAAAAAAATTAGTGATAGCCATTTCCAATTTAAAGAAAACCATTTAATATTACAAACTGATATTTGTAATATTGCTATCACTATCAGCAAAAGGCAACTTGTTAATAAAGCTCTAAAATAATTATTTGCTTCAGATAATACATCTATTTTCGAATCAACCTTCGCCGCTTTAGCATAGTCGAAATAAGGCACTTCATGGATAAACCTACACCTCTTTAAAATAGGTTTTACAATTAATGAACTTATTCTGTTAATGATAAGCCCCATAAAATAATAAACCATGATTTCCTCGCCCATGTTTTCCATTGGCACAGTTATCCCCAGCAGCAATCTTAAAGCCATTCCAAAAAACACCCCAGGCAATAGATTTGTTATAATTTGATAAGAGCCGAGCTTTTCAATAAAATTATTCATATAATACCTCCATAATCTTCCGGTAATATAATCGGCGATACCTTATTAAAAGCAAGCGAAACAGCTTTCATAAATCCTTTATGTCTGTTAGAAAATAATAAGCGTTCTGATAAAGAAGTATCAAAACCAAATTCCCCTACATTACTCAATAAAGTTGACTGGCGTAAATTATAATCTTCTTCCACATCCAATGCCTGCTTAGAAAACCAAAGTTCAGCCTTTTTATTTATCCGCATCATGCAGTACAGAATTTGTTTATTTGATGTTTTTTCCCAAATACATGTATTCGCTATAACAAAGTCGCCCGTTGCAATTTCCCGTAGGGAGCATAGTCTTTTAACTTCTCCTATATGTGCCGTTATAAATGTTCCATTCAGCTTATCATTGGTTATACAATAAAAAAACGCTTTTGGAAAAATACTACTTTTCTGAGTTGTGAACCATTCTGTTACCGATACATCAGTAACAGAATGGATATATTGTAGCCTTGCCTGCATATGGGTTGCATCCACAAAGACTTCGGGATCAGAACTTACAATCCATTTCACCTAACTTCACTCCTTGTGTTCTGGTATTTGAAATATTCCCATATGTGCTTATAGGTATAGAAACCACACCACTTTTTGTATTAAAGGCCGGGCTATAACGTTCATTTTTCATATATTCCACCAGTTTATCAGAGCCACCGCTTGTAGCCCCCGAACCCGTATTATCCGATATAAGGTAATCCTTGCTGTATGAATCCTTTAAAGCCTCAAATATTTTCATCGCATTATCCAGTTTTCCATGATGGGGCAACTGGATTAAATCGTAATTATCAAGATGATGTAAATATTCTGGAGAGGCATCACCGCATAAAAGGACTGTCTCAGCATTTTCTAATTTGTATTTCAGCTGTACACTTGCCGCATTCATCACCGTTTCACCATCTATTTTTGTTACTTTATCATCCTCAATAGCTTGTGCAACAACTGCAGCAAATTCATCTTCTGTTGGACCAACAATACTCCCCAATAAGACTTTTGTACCTATAACAGCATTCTCTATGGAAAAACCATATTCCTGGGCTTTTTCAACAATTTTCTTTATATTATCAAATGTATCAAGAATATGCTGTTTGGTTGCTGGTAATGTCCTGCGCCCATCGTCAAGCAATTCTAATACTTTTTTCGCACTTTTCAAGTATAAAGAAGAATATACTGTAACATCGTATCCTTTACTATACAGATACTCCATCAATTTTTCAATTCCGTCAATATGGTCGCCATCGTTATGCGAAATAACGATATGTACTTTGGAAATCAATGCGTTTTTATACAGGAGATCCTCAACCACTTGTGCATGCTGAGCATGTCCACAATCATAGACCACCAAAGAAGTACTATCATACAACAATATGCAGTCTCCATATCTTGTATCCATATCTCCATTGTAATGACTTAATGCTTTTAGTTTCATATATATTCCTTTCTACAAGCATGCTCTGGCGGCTTGTACGCCTAAAATTTTCTCGTTCAAATTTTGTTAGCACTTTCCTATGAGTGCTGCTATACAAAATCAAAAGTAACCCCTTCGTTTCCTAAATACAAGTCATTCTTCTAAAGCTTTATTGATTATTTGTATCCACTTGCTATCATCCATCGAAAAATATTCGATAAATTTCCCAAAGTTAGTGCTTCCTTCTACCTCATCATCAGAAGGCAGACATTTAATCCTCTCCTGCATTTCCTGATAATTTTCTTTAGTGATCCTGGAGAATAATTCCTGGCGCTGATCTGCTCTGCCTTATATCCCTCTATACCTGTAAGGTTAAAAATAATTGGAGCATTTTTCTTCTTTTTATGGGAACCAAGTACTACATCATCCCAATGCTCAATGATAATCTGCATAGTACATGGATTCCCATATATGACAACATGGTCTGCTGCATTTTCAACCCCGTGGAATTCACTAATCTTTCGCTTAATATCTACATACTGCTCATAGGGCTTTTTATCTGTATCACAGAATATTAAAACCAAATCGTATGAGCCGTTCTGAAATTTATCTTGATATCGCGCAGGAATATTTCCATTTCCTTCAGCATTCTCCAACTGGAAACAATAATTTTTACTCCATACATCTAAAGAGATCAATTTTTCCAGATATTCATATTCTTCATCTCCTTCGCATATAATACATATTTTACTGCCCGTAAAAATCTGAGGAAGCTTATTCGCCATCAACTGGCACCTCCTTCCGATTTCCTTTGAGGCTTAATAAGGATCGAATCAGTTCGGGATCTGGAAGGGCACCTAATACCCCTTTTCGGTACTTCTCCATAATATCCGTAGTATCTCGTACTCCCTGTTGTGCGGTAAACTCTGCCAGAGAATAAACATAAATGCCTGTATCATTCTTATGGACAAACCAGATCTGTTCTTTGCGGAACATTTTTTTGCAATCCATCAAGTTGATATCATGTACAGTGAATATCATCTGTGCGTTGGTATTCAGTTCATTATTAAACATAGCAACTATTGCTCTGGTCAATTTAAAATGAATGCTGCTATCCAGTTCGTCCACAACAAGAATTCTGCCCTGTTCAATTCCCTCTATGATATAACTTGCAAGGGCAGCGATCTTTTTTGTTCCCGTAGAGTCAAAAAGCACGCTGGGGACCGCAACCCCTCTATAAACGGATACCAGTCGGATCTGATCCATAATCTGCTCGGGGATATCAAGAGCCTTTTCCTCCGGTTTTTCCTCGTCAGAATCCATTTTTACGCGAATCTTATCGATATCCACATATTCAAAATCATCCATATACAGATCAGAATTCTTGATGAACTCCACGACTTTCCTTTGAATATCATTTTGATTTTTCATGAGGTTGATGGTACGTTTTAAAGGGATATTATTCATATTGACAATATCAATCCTAGAAGCAAACTTTGTGACAATCCGCTTCATTTCCGCCAGCTGCTGGAACTTACTGGAATCTACCAGATAGAATAGCAGGTTGCTCTGAGATATAAGCGGCATCATTTTTAAAAGATCTTCATCACCATATTGGCAATTCCCATTGATGATATCCTTTAAAAGCCAAACCGTTTCTTTTTCGTTCCCATATTGATCTTTTGTGATTTCAGCAAACTTTTCATAAGGATATTCTTCCTTTTTATCATCATACCAAAAATCATAGGAAAACTCTCTGCCCTCCTCCAAAAATGTAATACCCAGTTGGCATATTGTACTTTCTTGAAAAATATTGGGCATGATACGGGGTTTCTGGTTTAATAAAATGTTCATGGCACTGCGGATACATTTTACCAAGCATGTCTTACCTGCGTTATTTGGACCATAGATTCCTACTGTTTTCAAAATATTAAAATTATTCTCTGTATGGACATTGGATGAGAACTTTTTATTTCTCATATCTGCTTTTGTCGAAAATCGAATCTCATCTGAAAACGAAAAGCAGTTTTTCGCCCTTAATTCTATTAACATGCTAATTCCCTCCAAGATTAAACACCTATTTATCTTCTTACTCATTACATACTATACCACACATATATTTTTTATGCAATATATTTTCACAAAAAATATAAATTCTTTTCCATATACATTTATCAAATTTTTTCATCTTACCGAACTATATAT
>CAOXUF010000204.1 GCA_948560485.1 uncultured Eubacterium sp. | reverse complement strand
CACATAGAGGCACACTCTTTCCCTACACGACGCTCTTCCGATCTTACAGTGACAAATAAAAATATATTATTCTGTGGTGTAAAGTTTATGGGAGAGAGTGCTAAGATATTAAATCCCCAAAAAACAGTAATTATGCCGGATATTACAGCAGACTGCCCAATGGCACATATGGTGGAAGTGGAAAAAATAAAACAGGTACGCAAGATGTTTCCTGATGTGGCAGTTGTATGTTATGTAAACTCAACAGCAGAGATTAAATCTTATTCTGATGTATGTGTAACATCTTCAAATGCGATTAAAGTGGTAAAAGCATTACCGAATAAAGACATCTTTTTTATACCGGATAATAACTTGGCACAGTATGTTGCAAAACAGGTTCCGGAGAAACATTTTATTTTTAATGATGGATTTTGCCCAATACATAAAGAGATAACAAAGCAGCACATATTAGATGCGAAGGAAAAACATCCGGGAGCACCGGTTCTTACACATCCTGAGTGCATACAGGAAGTTCTGGAGGTTTCAGATTTTATTGGAAGTACTTCTGAAATTATTGATTTTGCAACGAAGTCTGACGAGGAAGAATTTTTGATTGCTACAGAAACAGGAGTATTTTATGAACTTCAACAGAAGAACCCGGATAAGGTATTCTATTCTGTAAAAGGAGACCAGATATGCCCGGATATGAAGAAAATTACGTTAGACAATGTATTGGCAGCTCTGGAAAACTTTGAGCCGGAAGTAATTATGGAAGAAGATATGATAGAAAAAGCAAATGCACCATTGGTACAAATGCTGGAACTTGCAAAATAAGAGGGCATAAAAAACAGTTAAGTATGATATACATTAATAATTGTTGATAGTTCATACTGGAAATTGAGATTAGAATGAGAGCAGATATAGTTATCGTAGGGAGTGGATGTGCAGGATTATACTGTGCATTAAACTTACCAAAAGACAAAAAAATATTTATTATTACCAAAGATATAGTAGAACATAGTGACTCTTATCTGGCACAAGGTGGTATGTGTATGTTAAGAGACGAGGATGATTTTGACAGTTATTTTTATGATACCATGAAGGCAGGGCATTTTGAGAATGATACGGCAGCTGTGGAAACCATGATAAAGTCTTCTCCGGATGTTGTGAAAGATTTGCTGGAATTTGGCGTGGAGTTTGCGAGAGATGAAGAAGGTAACCTTGCTTTTACGAAAGAAGGAGCGCATGCCAGAAAGCGAATTCTTTATCATAAAGATGTTACCGGAAAAGAAATTACGAGCCATCTATATGAAGAATGTAAACAGCGTGACAATATTATCATAAAAGAACATTGGACTATGGTTGATATTATATGTAAAGAGGAAAATACATGTTATGGTATCGTCGTGAAAAAAGATGATGACACAGTGGATACCATTATGGCAGATTATACGGTTCTGGCAAGTGGAGGGATTGGAGGAATCTACAGATATTCAACCAATTACCGTCACTTGACAGGGGATGCCATTGCTGTGGCCATCAGACATGATATTGACTTAAAAGATATTGACTATGTGCAGATACACCCAACCACCTTTTACTCAGAAAAAGAAGAGGACAGGAGTTTTCTGATTTCCGAATCAGTCAGAGGTGAGGGAGCGCAGTTGTTTAATAAAAACCGTCATCGGTTTACTGATGAATTACTGCCAAGAGATATATTGACTCATAACATCAAGAAGCAGATGAAAAAAGATGATATGAATCACGTATGGCTTTCGATGAGACCAATAGAGCAGGAACAGCTGGATAAACATTTCCCTAATATAGTGAAACATTGTAAGGAGCATGGATATAATGTTCCAAAAGAAATGATTCCGGTAGTGCCTGCACAGCATTACTTTATGGGAGGAATTAAAGTAAACCTTCAAAGTAAAACATCTATGGAGCGGTTATATGCTGTGGGAGAAACGGCATGTAATGGAGTTCATGGAAAAAATCGTCTTGCAAGTAACTCATTGCTGGAAAGTATGGTTTTTGCCAAAAGAGCAGCACTGGACATGACAGAGCAGTTTGATAAAATTCAGATGGAAGAGATGAATGAAAGTCAGATTGAATTGAGTTTATATGATGATTTAGAACAATGGAACAGAGATAATAAAAAGATGATTTTAGATTTAATAGATGAAAGCAGAAATAGTAGAGAAAGAAACGAGGAGGAGAAAGATGTTTGATCCGATAACATTAAAATTGACAGTAGACCCATTGATAGAGAGTGCGTTAAAGGAAGATGTGACAAGTGAGGATGTTACTACGAATTCCGTTATGCCAGAGAGAACCATGGGGCAGGTGGATTTGATTTGTAAAGAAGATGGAGTGATTTGTGGTCTTCAGGTTTTTGCCAGAGCATTTGAATTACTGGATGAGACGACAGAGATTAAGCTGTTTGTAAAAGATGGAGAGCAGGTAAAAGCCGGACAGTTGATGGGAACTGTGACAGGCGATATTCGTGTACTGTTAGTGGGAGAAAGAACAGGGCTTAATTATTTACAGAGAATGAGTGGCATTGCCAGTTATACAAATTCTATTGCGAAGTTGTTGGAGGGCAGTAAGGTAAAATTATTAGATACAAGAAAGACGACACCAAACAATAGGATTTTTGAAAAATATGCAGTGAGAGTTGGCGGAGGAAATAACCATAGATATAACCTGACGGATGGAGTTCTATTAAAAGACAATCATATTGGTGCAGCAGGTGGTGTGAAACAGGCGATAGATATGGCGAAAGAGTATGCACCATTTGTACGAAAGATAGAAGTGGAAGTAGAAAATCTTGATATGGTAAAAGAGGCTGTAGAAGCAGGTGCAGATATTATTATGTTAGATAATATGGAACATGATGTGATGAAAGAGGCTGTAGAAATTATTGCAGGAAGAGCTGAGATTGAAATATCAGGAAATGTAACGAGAGAAAATATATCAAAACTAATAGATTTAGGAGTGGATTATATTTCCAGCGGAGCATTAACACATTCTGCGCCGATTATGGATATTTCACTGAAAAATCTGCATAGAATTTAGGAACTCATTAGGAGGAACAGATGAGCGGAGAAAAAAGAAGGGAAAATTTGTTGAAAATTCTACAGGAAAGCAATGAACCGGTATCCGGAACAAAGTTAGCTGAAAAATTTCAGGTAAGCAGACAGGTTGTTGTACAGGATATTGCTTTACTTCGTGCGTCGAATCATGACATCGTATCTACACACAAGGGATATGTGTTGGAGGATAAAGGTTTTATATCACGTGTGTTTAAGGTAAAGCACAGCGAAGAAAAAATGTTGGATGAACTGAACCTGATTGTAGATTGTGGCGGAAAGGTAGAGGATGTGTTTGTTTATCATAAGCTATATAATGTAGTGAGAGTCCCTATGAATATTAAATCCAGAATAGATGCGAAAAAATATGTGGAGAGTATTCAGGGAGGAGTTTCCGTTCCGTTGGAGCAGATTACATCAGAGTATCATTATCACACAGTGATTGCAGATTCAGAGGAGACACTGGATATTATACAGCAGGAACTACAGAATAAAGGATATCTGGTGGCGTTAAGAGACTATGAACCGGTGGACTTTTGGGGAGAAGAAAATAAAGAGTAGCAAGTAAAAGTAGCTAACACAATCTATAGAGATTATGATATACTAATAAAGAATATTGATTTACGTTAAGGAGGAAGGATAAAGAAATGAAAAAATTATTATCAATCATGTTGTCATTGGTAATGGTAATGACAGTACTTACAGGCTGCGGTGATAAAAAAGCAGAAAACAGTTCTTTCTTTAAAGAAGCTGCTAAAATGCAGGAAATTAAGACAGGAACAGCAGATATGGAGTTTCGTTTTAACGCGAAAGGAACAGGCATATCTAAGGACAAGGAAATTCCAAAACAGTTAAAAAATGGAGATAATGTAGCACTTAATGTGAAAGTGGAGACTACTGCAGAGTCAGAGACAAAGCAGGCGATAAAGATATCTGCACAGTATGGAATGACAGAATATGCAGAAGTTACTACTATTGTAATTGATGGTACGAAGTTATATGTAAATGTTGGAGCATTAACAGATTTTATCAAGTCGGTTGATGAGACTATAGGAAAACAGGTTGAAACAGTATTCGGTCAGCTGGGTGCCGGCAGATATATTTCATTAGACCTGAAACAGGTATGTCAGGCTTTGAATATTGAAATGCCGGACATGAGTAAGTCTACAGAGGAGTTGCAGAATCTTACATTAAAGGTAATGGAGAACCTCGATAAATCATTTGCAGATATTCAGGGAAAAGATGGAGATGATTATACATTGACAGTTGGCAGCGATAATGCTGACAAAGTGGCAGCAGATTTGGTTAAGTTCTGCGAGGACGGTTCATTAAAAGAAGTATATACAGCACTTATGGATTGGTATGTAAATATATTTGGTGCTGACACAGAAATGGGCAAACAGTTTGCTGAAATGAAGAAGGACAGTACAGCACAATTAGATGAGGCTGTTAAAGAAGTAAAAGAGAATAAAGATAGTATTGTTAGTACATTGAAAGATGCAAAAGTGAATGTCGTAGCAAAACTGAATGTAACAGGTGACGAAGGCGAGAGAGTGTGCAAATTATCTGTTGATTCAGGAGAAATTAAAGATACAGATAGCGATATAACAGGAAGCGTTTCATTTACATCAAACTTAAAAGAAGGAAAAGCTTCTATTAAGGAATTGGTTCCGACAGAAGGTGTCGTAGATATTACTGCTATGGTAAATATGATGTTGAGCCAGTTCGGTGCGGCAGCAGGAGCACAGGGAACAGGACTTTATTAAAAATTCCGGTTTGTTGAGGTGGTTTGAGTATAAAAGGA
>CAOXUF010000203.1 GCA_948560485.1 uncultured Eubacterium sp. | reverse complement strand
AATATTATATCATTTTTCTCAGTGTTAGTGTTACAACTTTACTATACCAGCTCAATTCAATAAATAGTTTGAAACTGTAAGTGGATTCTGACTAAGGGTGGAATCTGCCATAAACGGCACAGACCACACTCCCGTTGTTGTCAGTTTATCAGACATCCATTGCATTGTCGGGTCTACCGTTACCGGATATTTTAAATCTTCCTTTTCAAAATACATCTCATTTACGGACACTGTAATAACCGTCTCATTATTCTTTCTAATAAGACTGTATGTTACATTTTCATAATCTGTATTTCCATCTCCATCTGTAATGTTCGGCGGAGCGATATATCCTACTATTTTATCTGTCCTGCTGTCGCATACAAGAATTCCCCTGTCATTTTTTCTCTGCTTCAGATATGTATTTTTAGTTTTAATTTTATATTCAAATGTGTACTGCTCCGGTTTTGAATTCAGGATAATGTTTTCTTTTATACCGTCTTTCATGGAAATATACTCATATGAAATGCCCCTTTCATCAGATACATACGTAACGGTGTCTCTTTCTTTATCCGGTGCATAACTCTGTCCTTCTTCTATTTCCGGTGTCATTCCCACAACATACTTTCCATGATTTAATACAATTCCTGTATCTTTCTCCAACTTTTTAGGGAAGTACTGTTTACTGTCTCCGCTCTCATTGACAAACAGATAATCCTTTATGTTTTCTGATGTCTTTTTATCTAATATTTCTTTATTTTCACTGTCTATTTTTACTAATTCCGGATTATATTCAACCAGTCCCCCATCTTTTTCAAACCTGATGCTGTCTGTAAATATCTCTGCCTGTTTGGAACCGTCACTTAACAGATATGTATTGGAATTTTCTGTCCGCTCATCTACTAATTCCTTTACGACTGTTACTTTTTCTTGTGTTTTCCTGTTTTCTTTCTTATGTGTCTGGGATGCGTATATTGACTGTGACATTGCTTCCAGATTTAATCCGGTTGTTATTAACGCTGTTACCAGTATCAGCGATAACACTTTTCTTTTAATCTTTCGTACATAATGCTTCTGTTTTTTCATTGTTATTTCCTCCTTTTGAAACTTCCGTTTTCATTCATTATATTTTCGACATTTGTCGCGTGGAAATAACCAGCGGTATATATTTTTCTGTTTTTCTTATACTAAAACGATTTTATTTTTAACACCAAAAGTCAGGCATGATATTCTTAATACTATCTCATGCCTGACTTTCTATTAAAATATGCGTTTAACTCGTCACAAATTTTCTTTTACCTTTTACTCCATCTCTCCTTCAACATATACGCTGACATCTTCGGTTGTCTGTTTCTTGTAAAGATTCCTTTTTTATTTCCATCTACACGATTCAATCCCTGCTTTGTCTGGAAATCAGCAAACGCCCATGGATGCTCTCCTATCATAAATTCCAGTTTGTCAAATATCTTATGGAATTCATTCATATACATACATTGAAATTCTTCCGTGAATGCTACTGCCGGTGTCTTATGGTATCCTGCAATTGTATCTGCACCATACTCACTCATAATGATTGGCTTATGATACTTGTTGTACCATTTGTTCATCTCATTCTCTAATTGAAGTCCGATAACTTCCAGATGACTGTGATCTGTATACCATGCATAATATCTATTTACGCAGATAACATCGAGCCACTGACTGACTTTATCTCCATCAGGTCCTGTCGTATGCACCATAGTAACCGGTCTGGTATCATCCAGACTTCTCATCGTTTCTATAATCTCTTTAAAATACGGCACAGCCCCTTCTTCATGGGTTGCAGCCTCATTTGCCACACTCCACATCATAACACATGGATGATTTTTATCACGATTATACATATCTGCCAGCATATCTTTATGATGTGCCAATGTATCATCATTGACTCTGTTCCCTGCAAAAACACTGTTTCCATCCCAGAAACACATTCCTACAGCCGGCACTTCATCAATGACTACAAACCCTTCTCTGTCTGCCAGCATCATCAACTCTTCAGAATATGGATAATGGGAAGTCCTGAACGAATTTGCTCCCATCCATTTTAGCAAATTAAAATCACGGATGTTGAGCGCCTCATCCATTCCTTTTCCATGTACATCACTATCTTCATGCTTACCAAATCCTTGGAAATAAAACTCTTTCCCATTAATCAGGAAAGCTTTGTCCGTCACTTCTATTGTTCTGAGTCCAAACTGCTCTGCATATGTATCATGTTCACCTTCTACTTTTAGTTGATAAAGATAAGCAGCTCCCGGATTCCAAAGATGCGGATTTACAATTTCTGTTTCTACATACCACTTATTCTCATTCTTCAGACATTTTTCCACTGTTTTCTCTGATACAATATTTCCTGCCTCATCAACAACTTTTACCACACGAATTTCATCTGTGGATGTAATAAGTGCTTTAACAACCGCCTCATTTTCTTTTATCTCTGTTTTAATAACAATATCTTCAATGTATTTCTTCGGTGTTGTGTACAGTTTTACCGGTCTGTGTAACCCTGAGTAATTATAGAAATCAAAGTAAGTTTCCTGATAATGAAAACCTTCCGGATATCCCGGTCCTTCTTTATGGATAATTTCTCCACATGGAATGCATGTCCAGTCAAGGATATTACTGAGCGCAACTGTCACACGATGCTCATCTAAAGAAGACTTCTCAACCATTTCTGTAATATCTGCCTCAAATGGTAGAAATCCGCCTTTATGCTTTACAACTTCCGTTCCATCTACCCATACTGTTGCATGATGGGTTGCACTGCCAAAACGTAAAACAATTCTTTTTCCATTCCAGCTGTCAGGTATTACAAAACTCTTCTCATACCAGACATATCCTACATGTTCTTTTTCACGTTCTTCTGTAAATAAATCATTATAACTCGAAGGAACTGCCATAGGAATCGTATCTTTCAGCGGCATCTTCTGCCATTGTTCCTGAATTCCTACATTATCATAATCCATTTTAAAATTCCAGATGCCACTAAGATTTTTAACCTCTCTTACTTTGTTTTCTACCGGATATAACATTTACTTTCTCCTTTTCATAAAATGTATTTATTGTCAGCTCTCTTTCGCCTCCTGACAAATCTTTTCAATAAATTCATACCACACATTTCTGAATACTTCCCCATCACTTAAGGACTGCACTGCAACAACCATATCCTGCTCCGGGAGCATAATAATATACTGGCCATACTTTCCATCGGCTCTGGCAGTTCTTTTGTCCGGATTTATCCAGAACTGAAAGCCATAGTTCGTCTCCCAATTCTCAGGAACCTGTTTTGTTGTAGCCATATCTAAATATTCTTTTGAAACTATTCTTTTATCCTTATATACTCCACCATCCAATATCATCTGCCCAAAATTTCCAAACTCATCAATTGTCAGGTAAAGTCCATTCGCTGCATGAATATGTCCCTTTGGGCATCTGGTCCAATCCGGACTCAAAATATCCAGAGGAGTAAATAACTTCTCTCTAAGATAATCCATTATCTCCCTGCCCGACTTTCGCTCAATAAGACATGCCAGCATATATGTATTAAAATTGCAGTACAGAAATCTCTCTCCCGGCTTATAAGTAAAATCATGATGAAAGAAATACTGAATCCAGTCTTCTGTGATATATCTCTCCGGGTCATCTCCAAAAAACATCGGATGATCAAATCCCGTTGTCATCGTAAGCATATGTCTCACAGTAATTCCTAACAGATTATCACTTGGACTGTCGGGCAGATATTCCGGAAAACTATCACAAATCTTTTCATCTAAAGAAATAATACCCTCATCTATCGCTATTCCCACTGCAACAGATACAAAACTTTTACTGACAGACCATGTATTCAGTCTTGTTTTCTGTGCCATTCTCCCCCAGTCTAAAATAATATCTCCATGTTGTCTTACCTGTACATAATTTAAAACAATGTCCTGCTCTTTTACTTTACTAAGAAACTCCTCAAAGATTGTATTGATTTTCATTTTTGTCTCCTTCTATTCAATAACTATCTCTGCACCCTTCCTATACCATTCCCCTTTATCAGATGTTCTATTTCTTCCACTGACGACAGATTCGCATCTCCCGGTATGGTATGTTTCAGTGCTGATGCTGCTACTGCAAATTCTATAACATCTTTGGTTTCTTTTCCAGATAATATTGCAAAAATAATTCCTGCTGCAAATGCATCTCCGCCACCGACTCTGTCTATCATTGGTGAAATTTCATACTTCTTTGCAGTATAAAAATTCTCTCCATCATAAATACAGCCACTAAAATCATGATAAGATGACGTATGACTTTGACGGAGACTGCTGATAACGTATTGAAACTGATACTTATCTGCCATCTCACGAAACATCTTTTCATATGCCTCTAAGTTTGGTGTATCATCTTCATTTTCCTTTGATAATGTAAAACCCAGCATCTTTCTTGCATCTTCTCTGCCGCCCATAATTACATCAACATATTCCATATACTGTGGCATGACCTGCTTTGCCTGATTTACCGTCCACAGCTTGTTTCTATAATTCAAATCACAACTGACAGTCACTCCTTTTCTTTTTGCAGCCTTTAACGCCTCAAGTACAATCACTCTGGCATTTTCACTAATGGCCGGTGTGATTCCTGAAAAATGAAACCAGTCTGCTTCATCAAAAATTTTATCAAAGTCAAAATCAGAAACTTCCGCTGTACTCATTGACGAGCCTGCTCTATCATATACAACATTGGAAGGACGGACTGCAGAACCTTTTTCCATATAGTATATTCCTAATCTGTCACCGCCATATGAAACATCTGATGTATCTACATTCATTTTTCTTAATGCACTGACAGCACTTCTGCCGATAGGATTGTCGGGAACTTTTGTCACATAA
>CAOXUF010000202.1 GCA_948560485.1 uncultured Eubacterium sp. | reverse complement strand
CCCTTCAAATGTGTACGTCTTCATCTGCATATAGAAACTCCTGTCGGAAAACATCATGCAGAAGAGATATCGGAAGATATCCATATAATATGCAGTTTCGGGTACAAAGCAGTACGTTTACAGGATAACTATGCCCTTTTTCAGAAAGCAGATTGTTTTGTATTTCACTTACCATGTGACGAATTAGCCGGAATATTGAGGTTTTATTTTTAGGTGATACGATTATAATTATACTGCGCTAGATAAATCTGCCGTGAGTATAACTGCAGTTTATTTGGAATATCCCGCTTCTAGTTATGATGCAGTTGGGAGGAGAGTGAGTGCCCTGTGCAGACAAAACATTCTGTACAGGGTATTTTTATGCCTTCAAATCAGAAACCCTGCTGCAGCCGTCCACTATCCATTACAGGCAGGGCTGCATGCCCCATGGTTTCGCACGATAAAGATTATACATAATAATGCCGCATATCAAAGTGGCAGAACAGGAGGAACTATGATAATACATACTTTACCGGACGATAGTCCGTCCGCCTCTTCAGGGGCATTTATTAAGGGTAAGCGTCAAATAATAAGCGTCTAGGAAACTGCCTTTAGAAGTGATATCCTCTTATAGCTAAAGATTCGTGTTGGAAAACCTGCATAAGTTTTGAGAGTTTTCCCACTTCGGAATTATAATAATGTATTTTTTAAGGGGGTAACCCTTTATGAGCTAAAAACGTGAGATCCAGCTTCAACGATGGAAACTTCTGATCGAAGACCGGATCAGAAGTGGTATGAAAGTCCGGGACTGGTGCAACGCAAATGGCGTAACAAAAGATACTTATTACTATTGACTGGCAAAGCTGAAGGAGGAATATTACGAGGAAGCCGTCCAGAGTTTTTCCACAGTAGAAATCAGGAGGGCTCCTGTCGAGCAGGTGATTGCACAGCTTTATAAGGAATGGAAGAACCATTAAGTAAGAGTACTATAAGATCATGAGGGCAGTTATACCGATATCAAAAATCTCGGTATAACTGCCTTACTACTTCCGGTATAACCAAACTTTGGAATTCATTTACTGGGAAATGCTGTCTTTTGTAATGCTAATCAGGAATGTATTTTACAATTTCAGAGGGGGAACAGTTAAGAATGAAGCAGATGCGGGCGAGAATATCTGCGTCAATTTTTTCTACATGCCCACGATACTATTTGTCGATTACTTCAAAACGGGTGTTAATTGCACGGGCAAGAGCGTTCCGTGTGATATGTTGTTCGTCCATTTTTTCTTTGAGACATACTTCAATGTGACCATAATCTTTTAAAACATATAGTTTATTCTCCATATTTTCACCTCTAAACTCTATACTATTCTAAAAGTAATATCTTGACGAATCCCATATAAATAGTTGCTATATATATAGTAATAAATGCCAAAAATAATATTATAGAGATTAGATTAGCGGAAAAAGGTTTTTATTAGCGGATCAAGTCGGATAATAGGAGCTATGTTGATGTAGTGTGGCATGTGCAGAGATATAGGCATGAAAAGTTAAAGAATAGGAGGAAGGGGTATGGTTAAGAAAAAACAAGGATAGGGCGATAGCATTCCGGAAGAGCCGGAAATTATTGGTAAGGGTAGAAAGCTACCGTTTGAGAGACTATTGCCGTGGAACAAAAGTTGGAGTAAGGTTGTAGATTTCCTGAAAAGTATAGGAACAGTATGATGTGGAAGGTAAATTAATTGCGTTTTGAGGAAGGAATGAAAATTATGAAGAGAGCAAGAAAGCATGAAAAATGGAAGAAAATAGGTGCAATGGTGGTGTTTGCAATTACAATTTTGCTTATGAATGATCGCACAATGGCAGCGTCAGATTCTGATTTAATCTATGGGGAAGACGGAACTATTACCCGTGGACAGTGGCTACACAATTTGGTGGTTATATTTGATATGAGTGTGGATGATGATAATATGCCAGACGAGTATTTCAAAGATATAACACCAGATAATGAATACTACAGAGATATTATGACAGCAGCTGAGTTTGGAGTAGTTGCTATCCCGGCAGGTGGGAATGTTGAATCGGAAAAGAATATAACACGTGGGTTTGCAGCCCAGACATTAAACTTTTGTCTTGGCTTCAGACTTGAAGAAGAAATGTATACATTTAAAGATTCAGACGAAATTACAGATGAGGAAAGCAAAAATGCTGCACAAATTGCTATTAACCGGGGATGGATGTCTTTAAAAAACGGTAATTTTTCATCTGAATCAGTAGTAACGACAGATGAAGTGCGAACAATGATTGATGATGTCAAAAGTATTTTACGGACAACAGAAATAAATGAGAATCATAAAAATATATATGAATTTGCAGAAGGTGTAATTGTCGTCCCTGAAGAAACTGGAATACATCTTGATAAAAATGACAGAATAACAATCTATGATACGTCATTGAGAATATCTGACGGAGATATTTTTGCAATTTACTTAAATGGAATTCCTCAAATATATACTGCAGAAAGGGTTGTTGCTGAAAATAATAGTTTAAGCATAACTACATCGAAAGCCGATGAAGAGAAGCTGCTTAAAAATGCAGATGCTCAAGGAATTGCAGATGGAAATCTGGCCTTGGTGCAGCCAGAGGACGGTATATCTATTACGTATATAGAAGGTGGAACTGCTGAGGCAAAATATGAAGACGGAACAGAATATTACGATGCACGTATAGCAGGAACAAAAAATATAAGTGCGGTTAATCTGAACGGATCA
Source organism: uncultured Eubacterium sp. (assembly GCA_948560485.1). The sequence goes on along the minus strand of CAOXUF010000202.1, from coordinate 2,143 downwards.
ATTGGAATTGCAAAGGGTGTCAATATAAATATTGGATGTACGTTGTCAAATCTAAAGGTAAAATATAAAGTAGTCAGTAAAAATCATGAGGCATATGTATCCTGTAGCGGAAATGTATTTCTTACGGGAAATCTTACTGTAGATTTTTTCGATGCCTCAGGAATTTCGAAAAGGGTGCTTCTAGGCAGTATTCCAGTAGGAAATATTGGCTTCATTAATGTTTATGCCGTTGCCGGTGCAGATGGAAGTCTAACAGTCACATATACAACAAATTTGGAGGCAGGCGTGCAATACTCGGAAAGCATGGGGTTTCGTCTGATCAAAAATTTCAAGAAAAGTACATATAGTCTGCAAAGTCAGATAAATATGAAGCTTGGTGTCCAGGTAGAGGCAAGCTTAAATGTGCCTTGTGTGAATGGACAAATTTATGCAGAGGCAGGTGCACAAGGTCAGTATAAAGCAATAACTTACGGAGATGGAGAGCTTCCTGCTACCTGTGCCACCTTCCGTGGATGGATGTATGCAAATGTAGGTGCGTCCCTGACTATTGATTATGGAATTGGTAAAAAATCATTTGGTAAAAATATAGATATTTATACCTTTGACAATAGTCCTGTAAGGCTTGTATATCATTGGGAAGATAAATTACGTGTGCAAACTTGTTCGAGAGATTCGAGTGACAGATGGTATACAACAGGGTTTAGTTCAAGATATGGGAGCCCGGGAGACGGATATGAATTTAATGAGGAAGGTAGACTTGTACCGGTATTTAGATATGAAGTATACAAAAATGATAAAGAAAAGGAGGTTGCTAGAATTACCGGGTATACAGGAGACGCATATGCTTTGACCATACCATCTGAGATTGATGGATATACGGTAGAATCAATTGGAAGCAATGCTTTTTGTAACAGAAGTAACCTGTACATAGTTTCTATTCCTGAAACCGTTACTCATATAGGAATGAATGCATTTTCCGAGTGCCCATTGCTGAGTCAGATCAATATTCCTGATAGTGTAACGGAGATAGGCAGCTGGGCCTTTGCAAGATGTGAAAATCTGATAAATGTAAAACTGTCAAGATCATTAGAAACATTAGGAGTGTCAGCATTTGGAGGATGTGTAAAAATAGGGAAAATTGAGATTCCTAAAAGTCTGAAAAAAACAACAAGGGGATATAGACCGGACTTTTTGAATGGAGCCGACAGAGGAGCATTTATGGGATGTGATGGACTGAAAGAGGTGACGTTTGAAACAGGAACCACAAAAATAGCAGATGGTCTATTTGGTTATTGCAGTGGCTTGACCGATATTATCATTCCCGAAACGGTAACAACAATAGAAGACGAAGCATTTTGTCATTGTAAAAATCTGAAAGATGTAGTTATTCCCAATTCTGTGACGAAGATTGGGGCAAGCGCATTTGAGTCTTGTGGCGCATTAAAGGAAATTACGATTCCTGACAGCGTAACGGAGATAGGCAGCTGGGCCTTTACAGGATGTGGGAATCTGACAAATGTAAAATTATCAAAATCATTAGAAATATTAGGAGTGTCAGCATTTGGAGGATGTGTAAAAATAGGGAAAATTGAGATTCCCAAAAGTTTGGAAAAAACAACATTGGGATATAGACCGGACTTTTTGAATGGAGCCGACAGAGGAGCATTTATGGGATGCGATGGACTGAAAGAGGTGACGTTTGAAAAAGGAACTACAAAAATAGCAGATGGTCTATTTGGTTATTGCAGTGGTTTGACAGATATTATCATTCCCGAAACAGTAACAACAATAGAAGATAACGCATTTTATCATTGTAAAAATCTGAAAGATGTAGTTATTCCAAATAATGTGACGAAGATTGGATTCGACGCATTTGCTTTTTGTAGCATGCTAGAGGAAATTACTGTTCCCGATAGCGTTACGGAGATAAGCGGCTGGGCCTTTGCAAGATGTGAGAATCTGACAAATGTAAAATTATCAAAATCATTAGAAATATTAGGAGTGTCAGCGTTTGGAGGATGTGTAAAAATAGAGAAGATTGAGATTCCTAAAAGTCTGAAAGAAACAACAAGGGGATTTGACCCGGATTTTTTGAATGGAGCCGACAGAGGAGCATTTATGGGATGCGATGGACTGAAAGAGG
>CAOXUF010000201.1:3473-4895 GCA_948560485.1 uncultured Eubacterium sp. | reverse complement strand
GTCCTCTTTCACACATATACTTTATATTATAACGCCTTAATTCTCTCAATCGCCTTCAGCGTATTTTCATAAGTACCAAATGCTGTCAATCGGAAATATCCCTCACCACTCGGTCCAAATCCTGAACCCGGTGTACCAACAATATTCGCATTGGCAAGTAAATGGTCAAAGAAATCCCATGATGTCATTCCATCCGGTGTCTCGAGCCATACATATGGTGCATTCACACCTCCGCTGACATTAAAACCTGCACTCTTTAAACCTTCCATAATGACCTTGGCATTATTCATGTAATAAGCCACTTGTTCCTTTGTCTGAGCCTTTCCTGCTTCAGAATAAACAGCCTCTCCTGCTCTCTGAATAATGTATGGTGCACCATTGAACTTCGTTCCATGTCTTCTTGCCCAGAGTGCATTTAACTTCACACCATTTGATTCTAACTCTTTTGGAATCACTGTAAAGCCAAGTCTTGTTCCTGTAAACCCTGCATTTTTTGAAAAACTTCTAAGTTCAATCGCACATGTTTTTGCTCCATCACATTCATAAATACTGTGGGGAACATCATCTTCTGAAATATATGCTTCATAAGCAGCATCATAAATAATCACTGCGCCAACTTTATTCGCATAATCTACCCATTCCTGTAACTGTGCTTTTGTGATAGTAGAACCTGTAGGATTATTCGGGAAACATAAATATATAATATCCGGTGTTTCCTTTGGTAATTCCGGTGCAAAATTTGTAGCCTTTGTACAAGGCATATAAATTACATTGCTCCACTTTTCCTGTTCAGGAAGATATTCACCCGTTCTGCCTGACATAGCATTTGTATCCACATAAACCGGATATACAGGATCACACACTGCAATTCGATTGTTTTCGGCAAAAATATCTCCAATATTACCGGAATCTGATTTTGCTCCATCACTGACAAAGATCTCATCTAATGCAATATCTACACCTCTTGCCTTGTAGTCATTGTCTCTGATAGCGCTTCTTAAAAACTCATATCCAAGATCCGGGGCATATCCGTGAAATGTAGTACCATCTGCCATCTCATCTACTGCCTTATGCATTGCATCAATCACTGCCGGACAAAGAGGCTGTGTTACGTCACCAATACCAAGACTGATAACATCTTTTTGGGGATTTGCCTCCTTATATGCCGCTACCTTTTTTGCAATATTCGAAAACAGATAACTGCCCGGTAACTTCAAATAGTTTTCATTAATTTTGTACATCTTAAGTACCTCCTAAATTTTACATATTTTTCATATATTATTATAGTTTCACAGATAAACTGCTATACTATATTTCACATTATTTCAGCCTGCCATATCCCTGCCTCATACAACAGGATATGACATTATTCCTTATACATAACTTTCAGAATCGAAGCAGCTGTTTCCACCATGGTTCTTC
>CAOXUF010000201.1:0-3463 GCA_948560485.1 uncultured Eubacterium sp. | reverse complement strand
ACTATCCATAGCAGATTTCTGTACGTACCTGTGTGCTTCATTTTCTGACATATTATTCTTTTCCATTAGAACTGCCTTTGCCTCATCTACAATACTCTGCTCTTCTTCGCTTCTTTTCGGCGGAGTCTTTTTTCTTCTTGAGAACTTTGCATGAATATTATCCTGCATCATTTCAACTGAATTCAAAAGATCTCTCACCTTAATGGGCATTTCAAGCATCGCAACACCTGTCTCATCTTCCAGAAGTTTTTGTCTGGATGCTATCAGCAGCATCTCAAATCTTCCTTCGACATAATCCAGTATGTGTGTATATGGCATATCAAGCATTCTATATCCACTAATGATGACTCCCTCTCCCAGAGAATCTGCCAAAGTAATCGCTTTCGCTCCAGTGCTGCAGTGAAAAACATTATCATATCCATTACGCACCAATAGATTTCGAATTGCCTTGCTGTCCTCTATCTTTGGGAATACTACTATTATTCCTGCCAAATCTGCCTCCTACATTAAATGCAGCCTAAATATCTATCAATTTCCCAATCCGTAACCTGTGATGTATATTCATTCCACTCAGCCCTTTTTGCTTTTACATATTTGTGGAATACTTCTTCACCTAATACGTTTTTCATAAATTCTGATTTTTTCATTTCCTGAATTGCTTCGTAAAGATTTCTCGGCAGACTTGCTATTCCTGCTTCTGCTCTTTCCTTTTCTGTCATTTCAAAAATATCCTGCTGCACACTTGCCGGCGGTGTAAGTCCTCTCTTAATACCATCTAATCCTGCTGCCAGACAAACTGCTATGGCAAGATATGGATTGCACGCACAGTCCGGACATCTAAGCTCTACTCTGGTACCTGCCCCTCTTGCTGCCGGTACTCTGACAAGAGGACTTCTATTTGTAGCTGACCATGCAATATATGTAGGTGCTTCAAATCCCGGTACCAGTCTCTTATATGAGTTTACAATTGGATTTGTAATAGCAGCCATACCTCTCATATGCTCCATCAGTCCTGCAATAAAACTATATGCCTCTTTACTCAGTCCGTTTTCGTCATTCTCATTAATAAATATATTATTACCTTCCTTATCAAATAAGGACATATTAATATGCATACCGGAACCACATACACCAAACTTTGGCTTTGGCATAAATGAAGCATACAGACCATGTCTCTTTGCGATGGTTTTTACGGTAAGCTTATAAGTCATAATTCTATCCGCCGTCTCCAGTGCCTCACCATATTTGAAATCAATCTCATGCTGTGCAGGAGCAACTTCGTGGTGGGAAGCCTCTACTTCAAATCCCATCTCTTCAAGATTTAAGACGATATCACGACGCGCATTTTCTCCCAAATCAATTGGTCCTAAGTCGAAATAACTTGCATGTTCATGACTAATGGTTGTCGGATTTCCATTATCATCTGTATGGAACAGGAAAAATTCACATTCCGGTCCTACATTAAATATATATCCCATATAGGATGCTTCTTTGATAACTTTCTTCAAAATACATCTTGGATCATTTTCTAACTGAGTGCCGTCTGGTTTATATACGTCACAAATCATTCTTGCAACCTTTCCCTGATGTGGTCTGAAAGGTAATATTTCAAATGTGTCGTAATCCGGATACAGATACATATCCGACTCTTCAATTCTTGCAAAGCCTTCAATCGATGAACCGTCAAACATGATCTTGTTATCTAATGCCTTTGCGAGCTGGCTTTTTGTAATCGCCACGTTCTTTAGTGTTCCAAAAAGGTCAGTAAACTGAAGTCTTATAAATTCTATGTCTTCTGTTTCTGCCATGTTCAAAATTTTCTGTTTCGTATATCCCATCTTTTACTCCTTCCAAAATGAAAATTTTCCTATTAAATAATAACAAATCAAAATACTTCCGTCAATAAAGACCGTTTGTCAGCATGTAGTTTACCTTACCTCTGTATTGATAAAAAAGAGAGCATTACTTTCCTTATTTATTCTATTGCAATTAAACACATTAAATTATAAAATAATACTGATTCATTTGATAAATAAAACAATCACATACGAAATATGGAGAAACATTAATGATAAATAAATATAAAAATCAAATTATGCTGGGGATTTTTACCAGCATAATACTTATTAGTTTTTTGGTTCTTGTTCTCAAGGACAACAATACGAAATATATTACTAAGAAAAAAATTACAGAAACTACCTCTATTACCAAAGCAGAAACAACAACGGATATTGGAGCCGAAACAACCGCATCTGAACCTGAAACTACAGGTATTACACAAAAAACTATAAAAAGAAACAGAAAGAAGTTTAAGCATAAGCTTCCTTATCGAATCAAAGTAAACCGTACTGAAAATTTTGTTACTGTTTATGCTCTGGACGAACGTGGAAAATATACGATTCCATATAAGACATTCTGGTGTTCTACCGGAGCCAAGACAGATTCTACTCCTCTTGGTACTTTTGAAATGACTGAGAGATATGACTGGCGTATTATGGTCGATGGAACATATGCACAATATGCAATCCGGATACATGGTCCGATTATGCTGCATTCTGTGCCTTACTTAACCAGCAGTTATGATTCATTAGAATACTGGGAATATAATAAATTAGGAAAACCTGCTTCTCTTGGCTGTGTCAGACTACAGGCTGGAAATATTAAATGGATATATGATAACTGCGATAACGGGACTAAAGTGATTATATATGACAGACCTAATGAAAGTCCGGCTATAAAAATACCAAAAATAAAGAAAATAAGGAAAAAGAATAAAAACAAGGGATGGGATCCGACAGACCCAAAGAAAAACAACCCTTGGCTTTAGGAGGCAGTTATGGCAAAAAAATACTACGCAGTAAAAGTCGGCTCAAATACCGGAGTCTTTGAAACATGGGAAGAATGTAAGGATAGCATTGACGGATATCCGGGAGCTCTTTATAAAAGCTTTAAAAATATATCAGATGCCTATGCTTACTTAGGTTTAGATGGAGAACAATTAAGCATTTTCACTTTAGAATCTTCTGACAAGCCTTCATCCCAAACCATTCCTGAACAAGACACCACTGATACGGATAAACCTTTTTCTACCGACATAAAAGCTGTTGCATATGTAGATGGTAGTTTTAATGTTGAAACCGGTGTATTTGGCTATGGCGTTGTTATGTTCCACAACGGGGAAGAAATTCATCTCTCGGATTCATCAGATGATAAAGAAATGGCATCTATGCGCAATGTTGCAGGTGAAATATATGGTTCTATGGCTGCAATGGAATATGCGATAGAACATAATATCAAAAATCTTTCAATATATTATGATTATATGGGTATTGCCAAATGGTGCACCGGTGAGTGGAAGACAAACAAACCCGGTACGATTGCTTACAAAAAATACTATGATAAAATAAAGCGAAAAGTTAACATAACATTCTACAAGGTAAAAGGACATTCAGGAGATAAATAT
>CAOXUF010000200.1 GCA_948560485.1 uncultured Eubacterium sp. | reverse complement strand
TAATTAAGTGCACAGTTTGTCTGACATACTGTGATGAAAAAAAGGAGGTCTATTATATGACAAAAATAACGAAAGACATGATTATTGCAGATATTATTCAGGTAAATATGGGATGCGTACCGATTTTATTAAATGAGGGAATGCATTGTATTGGATGTCCTGCATCACAGGGAGAATCATTAGAAGAGGCATGTATGGTACATGGGCTTGATGCTGATGTTCTGGCAAAGAAATTAAATGATTTTGTAGAAAGTGTAGAAACATCCGAGGAAGAAATATAATAATTGTATCTTTTCTATAAAATATTAAAATGAAAACTGATTTTTGTGTAAAAAAAGAACCTTACAATTTGTAAGGTTCTTTTTTACATATATGTTTTTTATAAAGCTACATCTCCGATGATTCCGTCAATAACATAGTAAGCTTTCATGTCTTCCGGTTTTACATAAATTGATACAGAAGTCATTGTCTTCTTACCATTTTTTGCCTTGTAATCATCTTTTACTGCTTTCTCAATTTCTTTTGTGTCAAATTCCATTCCATGGAATTGAACAAATAAGTTATTTTCTTTTTTAGTGGCAGTTTTTTTTGTAGCAGTTTTAGTAGCTGCTTTCTTAACAGTAGCTTTAGTCACTGCTTTAGCCTCTTCTTTTTTTACTGTAGATTTAGCAGGTGTCTTAGTTTCAGCTTTTTTTGTAGTCTTAACAGTTGTAGCAGCTTTTTTTACTGGCGCTTCTTCAACTTTTTTGGCTGTAGTTTTAGCAGCTGTTGTTTTTACAGCGTCTTTTTTTGCTGTTGCCATAATTTTAATCCTCCTTAAATTTAAGTAGGTCGATTCAAGTCTAGTAAAATGAGTTCGTATTTATCAACCCAATAATATGAATGTTTTTCACAAAATGTATCATACAACTACATATTAAAATATGCAATGTTTTAGAAAAAGTTTATGAAAAATCTACAAATTTGTTTCAGATATTATAAAAAAATAATAAAAATATATGAATACAAATTCAGTTAATGAAATTTATTTGTAAATAATCACAACAAAATAAATAATAAAAAAACACAATATAGGAAAAAAATGTAAAAGATAAGTAGAATAATTTGACTTTGTGTCGAAACTCTGTTAGTATTTTATGTAAAGTATATGTGTATAAAAATGTTTATGTGACAGGTAGATTGAATGAATAAATATATGAAAAAAAGATTAAAAAGAAACATATATAAACATGGCAATCTGATGATATATATTGGAATATTTGCCATAGCTTCTATTGTAACTATCGCTTCTGTTGTTAGCAGAACCGATAAAGTTGTTTTTATTGATGATTCACAACTGGCAGTTACAGAAAAAGAGTCCATTGCCATGAAAGATAAGGATACTTATAAGGTGGCAGCAAAAGATGAGAAAGTCAATACATCAACAAAGAAACAGGAATATGAATCAGGCAGTAAAGTTGTTATTCAGGTTGATGCTTTGAATGTAAGAAGTGAGGCATCACAAGAGGCAGAAGCATTGGGAATTGTCGATAAGGGTGAGATGTTTCAGATTATATCTCAGGACAGTGAATGGATTGAGATTGATTATAATGGAAACAATGGATTTGTGAAAACAGAGTTTGTAGAAATTAAAAAATAAACAAAAAGAAATCCTGAAATCAGGGTTTCTTTTTTGCTTGCTTTGCAGGGCAGTTTGTTCTATACTTATGCTATCATGCATACTAGTGATTAAGAGGAAGGAGGACATATGAATTATATTGGCTGGTTAATTGTGTTTGTAATCTTTGCAGCACTGGAACTGGTGTCTTTGGGAATGACCTGTATATGGTTTGCCATAGGTGCATTGGCAGCTTGTGTTACATCACTGATTACAGGAAACTGGATCATACAGGCATTTGTTTTTATAATTGTAACAGCAGTTGTTCTTATTTTATTAAGACCGATAGCAGTGAAGCATATAAATAACAAAGCAGAGAAAACAAATGTAGAGTCTATTGAAGGTAAGATTGGAAAAGTAATATCTGATATTGATAATATTAATGCCAAAGGAATAGTAAAAATTGACGGAGTGGAGTGGACGGCTAGAAGTCAACAGAATGAAGTGATAAAAGCAGGAACTTTGGTGAAAGTAGTATCAGTTGAAGGTGTAAAGGTTATAGTAAAAGAGACAGAGAACAAATAGCAAATAAATTATTAGGAGGAAATAGATATGCCATTTTTAATTATTATTTTAGTTATAGCAATTGCAGTTGTTTCGACATGTGTGAAAATTGTGCCACAGGCACATTCATATGTTATTGAAAGATTAGGAGTTTATAAAGAAACATGGTCTGTAGGTATTCACTTTAAGGTTCCATTTCTTGACAGAGTTTCAAGAAGAGTGAATCTAAAAGAGCAGGTTGCAGATTTTGAGCCACAGCCGGTTATTACAAGAGATAATGTAACAATGCAGATTGATACAATTATTTTTTATCAGATTACAGATCCGAAACTTTTTGCCTATGGTGTGGAAAATCCTATTGTAGCAATCAAATCTCTTACAGCGACAACACTTAGAAATATTGTTGGTGATTTAGAGCTTGATGAGACACTTACATCCAGAGAGACAATTAACGCAAAGATGCGTACAGAGTTGGATGTTGCCACAGATCCTTGGGGAATAAAAGTAAACAGAGTAGAATTAAAGAATATTATTCCACCAAGAGATATTCAGGAAGCAATGGAAAAACAGATGAGAGCAGAGCGTGAGAAGCGTGAACAGATTCTTAGAGCTGAAGGTGAGAAACGTTCAGCAGTATTGATTGCAGAAGGAAAGAAAGAAGCAGCGATTCTTAATGCTGAGGCTGATAAGGAAGCAGCAGTATTGAAGGCTGATGCTGAAAAGCAGAAAAAAATGCTTGAGGCTGAAGGTGAGGCAGCAGCAATTCTTAAAGTACAGCAGGCAACAGCGGAAGGTATCAAACTTGTTAAAGAAGCAGGCGCAGATGAGGCTGTTCTTACAATGAAAAGTTTGGAAGCTTTTGCTGCAGCAGCTGACGGTCAGGCGACTAAGATTATCATTCCGTCTGAGATTCAGGGGATTGCAGGCAGTGTGAAGGCATTGGCAGAGACAATTAAAGCATAAGGATTTATTATATAAGAAACAAATAGAAAGAGCGTCTGGGACGTTAGTGAGTTCAGGATTATGTATAATGAAGAGAGAGTTTTATGTGGAGCGAATTCTTATGAAAAAAGGTTCTATTTAAATGATAAGTTTAAAAACTTACCCGAACAGGTAAAACAGGAACTGCAGATTATGTGTGTGATGTTTACGGAAGAGGTAGGTGGGACTTTAGTTTTAGAATATGATGAAGACGGATATTTACAGTTGATTACTGATGCAAATGAAGATGATATTTTGTATGATGAGATTGGCAGCGGACTCAAGATTCATCAGATTCAGTTAGACAAAAGGGAGTTGTTAGAGGCTCTGGAAATGTACTATAGAGTATTTGTTTTAGGAGAAGGCACGTGATATGTTATTAACAGTAGACGTAGGAAATACTAATATTACATTAGGTTTGTTTCAGGGAAAGGATGTTTTTGTTACATTCCGTATGAATACACAGGCAGTCAGAACATCGGATGAGTATGGTTCGCTGATTGCTGAGATGTTGGTGCGAAAAGGAATCAATATTAAAAATATTAAAGATGTGATTATCGCATCTGTTGTGCCAAAAGTTATGTATTCGCTTAACAGTGGCATTATCAAATATTTTGGTATACAGCCGATTATTGTAGGAATAGGAACAAAGACCGGTATTAAGATAAATCGTACAGATCCAAGGGAGGTAGGTGCAGACCGTATTGTAGATGCAGTGGCAGCTTATGAAATATATGGCGGTCCCTGTATTGTCATCGACTTTGGAACAGCCACCACTTATGATTTAATTGGACCGGAAGGAACGTTTGAGGCCGGTGTGACATCTCCGGGGATTCAGATTAGTGCAAAGGCACTTTGGGATTGTACTGCGAAACTTCCGGAAATTGAGATTAAAAAGCCGGATTCAATTTTAGGTAAAGATACGATTTCCAGCATGCAGGCAGGGATTGTGTTTGGCTATATTGGGCAGACAGAGTATATCGTTGAACGTATGAAAAAGGAAAGCGGTATGAAAGACCTGAAAGTAATTGCTACAGGCGGACTGGGAAGAGTTATTTATGAAAATACAGATTGTATCGATGTGTATGATAATGAATTGACGCTTCAGGGAATGAGAATTATTTACGAGAAGAATAAGAAAAGATATGAAGATAGGTAATGTTGAAATCGAAAATGGTTTGGCATTAGGACCAATGGCAGGTGTAACGGACCTGCCATTTCGTCTGCTTTGTAAGGAGCAGGGATGTGGACTTATGTACACGGAGATGGTCAGTGCCAAGGCTATTTTATATAAGAACAAAAAGACAAAGGACTTATTGGCGATTGATGAGGATGAGCATCCGATTGGCGTGCAGTTGTTTGGTTCGGAGCCGGATATTATGGCAGAAATTGCATCAGGTGTGGCATATGGTGCCTGTGACTTTATTGATGTGAATATGGGGTGTCCGGTGCCAAAGATTGTGAACAATCATGAGGGTTCTTATCTGTTAACCCAGCCAAAGTTAGTGGAAGAAATACTGACGAAGATGGTGAAAGCCAGCATCAAACCGATTACTATTAAAATTAGAAAAGGATTTAGGGATGGAGAAAGCCAGGCGGTTGAGATTGCAAAGATTGCAGAGGCTTGTGGAGTTTCAGCGATTGCCGTGCATGGAAGAACCAGGGAGCAATATTATAGCGGCAAGGCAGACTGGGATATTATTAAAGCAGTGAAAGAAGCAGTGGTATTCCGGTTATTGGAAACGGAGATATTTTTACACC
>CAOXUF010000199.1:2266-4926 GCA_948560485.1 uncultured Eubacterium sp. | reverse complement strand
AATGCCCGGATAACCGTCTTCCCATCATCAGATGCTACATAGTTAAGGAAATCCCTCTTGTACCTCTTATAGCGGTCCAGCATCTTCTTTTCCCGGTCTTTTTTTGTCCCATAAGTGGGTATCTTATAGCCAAAATGCCTGTCCGTAACATTCCTGTCCCATATTGGCTGCTCCGGATCAAGCGTATGTATCAGCTTGCTCGAAAATGAAACCTCCAGCGTTCCGTATTTCAAGAAATATGACAGTGCTTCTTCGAACGAAGGCACCGCCTCTTTACACCGTTCCATATATGCAAAATAATCCCGCCGGAACTCCTTCGGGTATCTGCTAAGCGTATAAAAGTTTTCATATGTCTTCTGGAACTCTTCATCCAGGGATACATCAACCCTCCGCACCTTCTCCATGATGAGCCGATACCGTTCTATGCCAGTAAGCATCTTAGGTTTTGCCAATATTGCAGGAAGCCTCTTTAAATCAAATATATTATCGCTTATGCCTATGACGCCCCCATCAATCTCTTTCAGGCGCTCAAGCCACCTCTGTATGCTCCCTTTCTCGAAGAAGCCAAGCAGAGCCCCATCACAGAACCTTTCTGCCCTAACCGCCCCCAACAGGAGAGCCATGACGCATACACCGTCCTTGTCAGCAACATCCACGGCATCCATGGAAACGCTCCCCCATTTGATTCCATTTTGTTCCAGAATATCACTATATCGGTTCAGACCGTATTCCGGATGGCTCTCTTCAAATGAATACACCACATCCATGAATTTTCTCACAAGTCCCGAATACGACACAAAAGGCATCTGAATTGGGTGTTCTGGGCTACCGTCATTTTCACGGTCAATAATCCAGCTACCGTATTCTCCCTGCGGAAGTTCTCCTAAAATATCTGTAAGTGCCTCATACATTTTTTATCTTCTCTCCATTTTATCTTCATTTACAAAGTTTCCAAAAAGTAAATACAGCACTTCTCTTCAACCCTGATCTTTTGTTGCACCTTCACTGTTTTGCACTTCTCCATTTGCACTTTCCATAATTTCTTCCTTAGTGCGATAATCACCAGAAAATACTGTATTGCATTCAAGTTTCGGAATAATTATTTTAACATCAGTCTCATCCTCATAATCCCATTCTGAAAAGGCTGTGATTTCAACACCTTCTGGCTTATAGTTTCTAGGCTTATCTATATACAATGTAAATCCCAGCGGATATGTAGAAATCTCAGAAAGCGTAATGATTCCATAATTTGTTGCCTGAACCATGATCCCATTCATTCTTTCAAGCGCACCAGCATGAATATGAGCATACAGATGATAGCGGTCTCGCTTAAAGGATCTGTTTGCCTTATCAAGCAGATATCCCTTCAAAGAATCATCACCCATGAGCCCACTATTAATATCACAAAACATAGTCATTACCTGTTTAAAAATCTGCAATGGCTTTATATTTTTGATTGTCAGTCCAAGCGATTCATACTTCTGCTCTCCGACCTGCCCCATCGCCCCCTGAATGGCGTGGACAAATCTGCTATACCCCGGAACATACCATTGACCAGTACAAGAATTGCAATTACTACATAAATAAAATCCACCTCTTCCTCGCTGCTGTATCTTGGCGTTCCTATAATTAACTTCCCATGGAAGTTTATTCTTTTTCACAGTTTCTTTCATGACAGCATCAAGGTCAACATTTCTTACCGCCCCTTTGTTAAACACGGTTTCTGGTGGGACATGTTCAAATGTCAATTCTTTGCTTTCTCCACATATTCTACAAATGCCATACGATTTTTGTTTTCGACTCATTAATATGCCTCTATCTACTTTCATTTCTTAACTCATGTTGATTAACTCTTAGTTTTTAACTCCAGTATTACAATAAGGGTGTGTAAGCTGTGCATTCTCTATTGTTGCTTTTCCACCGTCTTGTTTTCTTTCTATATGATCTACACTTATTGCATTCCTATGTAGCAACCCGCCGCAAATCTTACAACAAGGTGCTTTTGAAAGTGCTTCTGTAATAAATATTTCACTTTTCTGATTATTAGAGAAATCAGTAGGTATCTCCTCAAACAATGTCCACTCATGATTAATTTCTGGCAAATATGCAAATTCAGTTTTTTTCCTTATCTCATTTATAACTGCATCTGCTTGAATCCCCAATTCCAAATTGTTTAGAATTTCATAGAAAAAAATAGATACATTTTTCATTCCAGCCAATGCAGAACGGCTTTTTCTAACAATCACCTGAACCAAAGAACTATTCGCATAATATATTTTTTCAAAATTCTTACGATGCTTTATAAAGAGTTTTTTCTTTTTGCTCTTTTCTAAGTCAATTACAAACGCTGCAAAAGCATAAAATGCAGATACTCTAAATACACCATTTCGAGCATAAAAATATGCTAATGGATGTAATCCTAAAGATGACGGATGACTGCTGTTTATTAATCTTGCAATCTTTCTAACATTTTTTAAACACGCTATTGTTTCGTCACCTGTTTTATCAATATCAGAAAAATTGTGCTCTGAATTACAAATGTTCACAAATTCATATATTAATGTAAGCGAATTTGAATTATGCTTACCACACATTGGAACATCTAAAGTTTTTATAGGAGTAGATAATTTGGGCATAAACATTAGTTCAAAAACTTCTTT
>CAOXUF010000199.1:0-2256 GCA_948560485.1 uncultured Eubacterium sp. | reverse complement strand
CTGCGGAAGAAACATCGCCCTCAACCCATTGAAGTTGAATAGCTGCATTACTTAACAATCTTGCTTTCATTACCACGCTTTGATCATATATATCCGGATTTATCAAGGCATTTTTATACTGCTGATAAGAGCCTATCTTTTTTTGGATATATTTACGCGTTTTATTAGCTATCAGCAACTGTTCCTCTGGAATATTACCATCATAAAATTTACGTGAAATAATACCATCGCCATAGTCATCATTCAACCATGCAATTAACGAACTTAATCGGTGAGCCCCATCTATTACAAATACATTTCCACCAGAACTTTGCCATAAAATAATAGCTGGAATAAGTTCATAGCCTATAAAACTATCTACAAAGCTACTTATTTTTTCGTAATCCCATTCAGTTGTTTCTCTTTGAAAATCAGGTTTATAAATATTAAGCAAGAAAAAACTATCAGAAAAAAGGTCTGAAATAGATACTGTATCCTTTTTCCTTCCTCGTTGTACATATGTAGTTGCTTCAAGATCTTCTCTTGGAATAAGTGCATCAAGATTTACTTTTTCTGCCATGTATTTTACCATACCTTTCCTATATATCAATATTCATCCAATCTCTCGGAATCAACAATTGATGTCAGCACATTCATGTCCAACATAATTTTCACCTACTTCGCTGATCTCCCGCAATGCATCCATAGAAGAATTCATCATATATATTCGACTGCCGTCCTCCAAGAAGAGAACCTTGTCGCCGTCTTTAATCCCCAACTTCCTACGGATTTCTACCGGGATAGTAATCTGCCCTTTTGATGTAACCTTCGCAAGTTCCATACCAACGCCTCCTTGAACGCCCATTGTTTTCCTTGATTTCCTTACTCAATTAGCATACGCTTTTTCCGCAATAATATCAACCGTTTTTTAGAGAAAATCTATCTTACTTGAACAACAGCAAAACCTATTCTCCCAGCATAAAACACAAAAAATAAGGTGGTGTTAGAATATAAATAGTACAAGTTAAAAGTGGAAAATTCTATAAAATAACTTACAATAGAGTATAGAAAGAATGGAGATTTTTCATGAGTAAACAATACGATAAACAATTTAAAGCGGATGCAGTGAAATATTATTTGGAACACAAGGAACGCAATTATGCAAGCGATGAGGCAAAGGAAATAGCTAGGCTGAAAAAAGAATTAAGGGATACACAGGACGCTTTGGAAATATTAAAAAAAGCCATCGGCATTCTGGGAAACGGACACAGGCTTGTTTCATTGAAACCTATAAATGTGAGCAAAGGCGAAAAGCGGAACAAAAACGCCAACTGAATGTCAGCAGGGTGCTGGAAATACTGGGCGTTTCAAGAAATGGATAGTATTCATTTAAGACCAGGAAGCCTTCGGGCAGACAGCTTAAAAAGGAAAAAAGGCTGGAAGAAATTCGGAAGATACATAAAGGCTCCCACGAAATATATGGGGCTCCCAAAATTGCAGAGGAGATGAGAAAAAAGGGGGATGCAATAAGTGATAAGACGGTAGGGAATTATATGAGGGAGATTGGGATCCGGGCATGCTACACAAAACCCTATACGAAGACAACTATCCAGCCGGATTTCAGCCGGAAGCTCAGGAATATCTTAAAGGAGCAGTTTGACCCTGTGGAACCGAATGCTGTCTGGTGTTCTGATATTACATACGTATGGACATATACGGGGTTTGTCTATCTTACAAGCATAATGGATCTATATTCAAGAAAGATTATATCCTGGGTATTAAGTGATACTCTGGAAGCAAAATGGGTAAAAGATGCAATAGAGAAAGCGAAAGAAGCACGAGGCGTGGATAAGCCAAAGATCATGCACAGTGACCGTGGGATACAGTATACCTGTGAAGCATATATGGAGGCGACAGAAGGATGGGAAAGGAGTTATTCAAAAAAAGCTTATCCATGGGACAATGCTTGTATAGAGTCTTTCCATTCTGTCTTAAAAAAGGAGTGGCTGAACCGTTTTCGGATCATAGACTATGACCATGCATATCGACTTGTATTTGAATATATCAACACATTTTACAATACTGTGAGGCTTCACAGCCATTGTAAATATTAATCACCACAGGATTATGAGGAAGAGCATTTGAAAAAGATGGAATTTGGCATAACGGGATTAGTGGAACATTCGGGTTAGTTAAAACTAATTACATGGGCAATATTTCCCGATTTAATTTGTACCAAAACTTGACATAATACCAATCAGGGTAAATGTTGAGAAA
>CAOXUF010000198.1 GCA_948560485.1 uncultured Eubacterium sp. | reverse complement strand
AAATAAGACTAAAAAATATGTATCTGTTCAAACTGAACTGCCATCGTACCACGCACCTCCTATTTTTCTTCAAAAATTATCCTCTGTTGACAATACATATTTTTTAGTCTTATTTTTTCCTTCACCTCGGACAATTCCACATTTTTCAGCCTTATTCAATAGTCTGCTTGCTGTTTTAGTCTCTACATCTAATAAATCTGCCGCAATGCCACTTGATATTTCATAATGTTCTTCGAGATACATTATGATAATATTCATTCTATCCTTTTCCTTATTGGACATTTTATTGGACATTTTATCGGACACTTTATCGGACACTTTTCTGCCTTCATCAAATCCTTCTCTAATAAAAATTGTTGTTTCCAAATAAGTTCTTCTTTCATCAGTCTCAAACAAAGGTTTTGGAGAACCATTTTTTGATAATGCATTCAAAATTTTAGGTATACCAGTCCCTTGCTTTTCAGAAAGGTCTATCTCCTTAAAAAATTCACCAATTCTTCTGTTTCGATATTTACGTGCTCTTACCTTTCCTGCAGCAAATTTTTCCATATCCATATATCCATCCGGACCCGGAAAATTTATAATCATAATTCGGTCAATGTATACCCGCACTTCCACTGGAACATCCTCTCTATAAGATTTGTGAAATACCGCATTAACAATCGCTTCTTCCAATGCATTATACGGATAATTCACACATTTTACAGATTTCTCCTGATTCTCAATTTTGACAGTCTTCTCAATTATAACATTTGTTTTTATATAATCTAATACATCTGTTACCTGTTTCCATATCGGACCGGTAAATGTTTTTTCAAACATAATATTACCAGCTTCCGCTTCCTTCGTATTAAACCTGACAAGATTAATTTGTGCCCCAGATATTAACTTATCTGGTCTTTCAGCAAACATTAATATTGCAATATTTCTTAGTTCTAAATTCGTATCTGTCTCATTCGCTACTTCTAATGCTAACAATAAATCGTCCATATTTCTATTATTTATTTCTGTCGATAATGAGCTATTACTATCCCTTAAAAAGTCTTCGAGATATCCCCTTCTAATAATATCAATATTTGCTCTGCGATTCACACGATCATCAAACGGAATGGCATTGAACTTTTCAAATAACTCTCCAATTTCTCCTTGTTTGGCAATCGTTGTAAGTGAAGTTGGTCTAATCCAATAGCACATTGTTTTATCAGGCTTTTCCCCTGTCTTTTTGGAATATACATCTTTAGGTGCTCTATATGGACCTGCATCACCTGCCGAACATTTCAAATAAAGCAAATGCGTATCTTTATCTGGATAATTTACAACTTCTATCTGCGGAATATAGCGTGGTTCAATCAGATTGCAATACTGAAAAATTTCTTTCTGTATTCCATCTAACTGTTCTTTGAGTATACCCTTAGGTGGTAAAATTGGGACTCCATTATCCTCTTTCACACCTATAACAATATATCCGCCATTCACATTGGCATAATCATTTGCAAATGCACAGATTGAATGTGTAATATCCGAAGGATTCCATCCTTCCTTATATTCAACCCTATTCTTTTCCACCACTTTACCCTCTAATAGAGTTTCTATTTTTAAAGATATCATTAATAACAAAACCTCCGTTCTGTCTCAAACCAGTAAAGCACTAGAACCTTGAAAATCACTTCTTATTTATGAGCATAATCACTCCCCGATAAACGACTCAAAAAGATTTCCATTATGTCACTTTCATGATAATCCCATTTACTCTCAAGCTCTTTAACTATTTTCTTTTTTTCGGCTTCAGTTAAAATAGAACTATCATAGGAATACAAGAAAATTAATTCTATCAATTTCGCATTTCCCATAATCATACTTTTCTTCACATCATCCCAAATTATTTTTCTCCATATATCATTTTGAATCCAAAATACATTAGAAGAGAAATTTTTAATAATATCTTTATATTCCAAATCTTCTTTTTCCTTTATTCGTACCACAGCCTTTGTAAAGGGAATTAAAGATACTGGTCTAAAAAACACATGCCCTCCATCCTTATTTCTATATTTTCCTATGCCAGCTTCTACACTAAAAGCATCATAGCATGTATTAATAAGCGCAGTCCAATACGCTTCACATTCATGTGTAAAACATTCAATTACATCGTCACTTGGTCTATGTCTAATATATTCATTGACTTTTGCTTTGCCCTTAATTGGTTTTTCATCTAATCCCTTTACCAGTATGTCTTTAACAAAAAGCCATGCCAGCTCCTTATTGCACTCATAATACGTTATAATAGTAGTTAGAGCTCTTTCATTATTATCCGGTATCGCTTTAGTTTTTGAATCTAAAATTCTATCATCTTCAAATAAATTACATTGATCAATTATATTTCTCGATGCAATAGCTATCACATCATCTTCATCTAATGCAATTATATCTCTCATCGAAACGGGTTTTGCATATCTATTCAAAGTACTAAACATCCTGCGGGTGCGCTGCATTCCCATTTCATCCTTACTATGTCCAATAAAGATAACTGGTACTCTTTCTTCACCGATATCCTGATTTAATTCCAATGCTTCTTTTATTCCAGCTACCCTATGTTGCCCGTCAACAGGGAAAATTTTTTCTTGACCTGATAATGTCAATACTCCTAAATCATAATTATCTTGTCCGTTTTCATCTTCAATTCTTATTTCATTCCAACGAGGTTCACCATCATATACTGCAAGAATCAATGCATTAAAAAAACGTTCTTCTTGTGAAGTCAAATAATGTGCAATACTTTTATAATTTTCAGTAATGCTCCTCTGAATCATTTGGCTTAGCATTTCTGATTTATGTAATTCATCATTAATAGGACTAACATAGTTTTGCACCTGGCTAAAGCTCAATGAACTTATATAGTATACCCATATTCCCATCTTAGATCTTATTGCTGGTAATTTTAACTCATTCTTTTTCATATCCAATAACCTTCTTTCCTAAAATGCATCTGTTGCAGGTAAATAAGCAATATATTGATCTGGTATTTGTGAATTACATGGTGGAATAATGACCCTGATTAATTCACGTTCCACACGCTCTATAAGCTCATCATCATCTAACGGGAAATAATAAAAATATAATTCTTCTCCCCACAATTCCCTCATATAAGCAATTTTAACCCGATCATCTGATAAATATTCTTTGCATCTCCTTTGTAGGCTAAATCCATTCTTTCTTCTAACTCGACCTATGTACATAATATATGTATGTAAGTTAGGTATAATTTCTGGTTTTAATAAAAAGACATATATTCCGCCTTTGTCATTTGGTACTTTATCAATATCCTTATTAATACCAGTGCAATCTTCATTCATAAATTTAATGGACTCCCATTGCCCTGATACCAGTTGTTTTATTTTCGGATCAATGGTTTTCCATTTATCAATATTAAGAACAAAATCTAATGTCAGCTCTTTTTCTCTTTTACACATATCAACCATGTTCATTCAATTCACCTTCGTTCTTTATCACCCATCAAATAATTCCCAAATAATCTTTAAGTTTTCTACTTTGAGCAAAATGTCGTAATTTTCTCAAGGTCTTCGCCTCAATCTGCCTCACTCTTTCTCTAGTAACATTTAATATGCCGCCAATTTCTTCTAAGGTACGCTCTTGATTATCCTCAAGTCCATATCGCAGCTCCAACACATAACGTTCTTTACATTTTAATGTTCCCAAAGCCTGTGCAACAATTTCCTTCATTGTACCCTGCAACATGAACTCAATACCATCTTCTGCCTCCAAATCATCTGGAACTTCCAAATACGGTAAAATATATTTTATAATTTCTTCATCCGATAAGCCTGATTGAACTTTTGCCTTATCAGTCACCAAACTTACTGCCTCTTCAAAATTATCATCCTCTATTATGCTACTGGCATCAGAAACAATAATATTTAACTGGTCTCTATAATGTGCTGGATATCGAAAAATCGTTCCCCTAATAGTTCCCCCTCGCCACATATATTGTCTTACCCACAACGGAAAATATGACGGAAATACATCCGGACTTGTAACATCATACTTTTCAATCGCATTTATCAAACCAATTACGCCATTTTGAAAAGCCTCCTCAAAATCACAATAATAGTCTTTTGAAAAATAATATGCCTGCTTCATTACAGTTCTAAGATACATTTTTATCATTCTATCCCTGGCGTAACTATTTCCATTCTTTGCTTCTATTATTATGGTCTGCCACTCTTTTGACTGTGGTGGTAAAATATCCAATATTTCATCTATAATTGCTGTGCAATTAGGATACTCATACTTAATCTTCCCTAAGAGTGCATCATAATCCAAGTGACTTCTATCAACATAGGATTCCGTATCATTAATGTTTTTCTCTGTTTCTGCATCTTTCACAATCATTTTTTGATGAAGTAATTTATCGCACAAATTATCAATCTCCACCAAATCTAAATCGTGTTCAATACAGGTATCTATGATTTCATCCTCTAAGAGAAAACCTTTTTTTCCATATTCAGTTTGTAATATTCTCTCGACGAGTTGTTTCTTATCACTTGAATTATCCATAACTTACTGTTTCGCCAATCTACATAATGCACTGATTTGGTCAGCATCTATTGTCTGGTTATACCTATCGTCCATATCTTCCATAAAGTCATATAAATTCTTCAGGTAATCTTCTGTACTGGTTGCTGACTCAATCAATTTCTCATACAAAATATCAACTCCACCCAAAACATATTGTTCATACAGTTTTTCATCATTCTCTGCCTGCGGACTGTTGAACTGTCTGAATGCTTTATCCACTCTTTCATCTATTGATGCTGCATTCTTCTTGTCCAAAAGCATAATAAGCCTGTATGTAAATGCAAGATCATCTCCATTTTCAATGAGCTGTTGTGGAAATATTTTGGTGGGTTTCTGACTACCATCTCC
>CAOXUF010000197.1 GCA_948560485.1 uncultured Eubacterium sp. | reverse complement strand
AAAAAACAGCATAATCTTTCGACTTTCTTTGTCCAAAGTATTGACGTAGGTCCAAATGCCCCCGAATATCAGTTACCCGAACCGCAAGGCTTTATGACTGCAAAAAGTTATAAGAGCAAGATTGTCGAGCCGTTAGTTAAGCGGTTGAAATCTCTCATTAAAACACTTATGGTGCGGTGCTTTCAAGCGATTGACGATTACCAAAGGCTCAATCAGACAAACGCCAGTCTATACCGTAGCAATGAACGGATTAAAAGTCAAAACAAGCAACTGACCGCTGATAATAACCGATTGAGGGAAGAAGCCAAAGACTATAAGCTGCTGCGAAAGGTGTTTGGTAGTAAGCAGATTGACAGTCTGTTGGAGCAGGCAAGGCAGTCTAAACAGCGTGGCACACGCTTTAGAAATAAAGAAAACGAAAGGTAGGAACAAACAATGGCAAAGACAATTTTTGAAGAAATGGGCGGCACTTATGTACGGCAAGGGGATTATTTTATCCCCTGCCTTACCTTACCAGCCGAAAAAGAAAACAAGCCTATCGGTGTATGGGGACAGCGGCACAAACGCTATCTACGAGAGCATAAAAGAGCAACCTATACTACCCTGTTCATAAGCGGCAAGCTGAACAGCTATCTTGCCAACATTGACGAACAAGCAGAAGAATTGTTTTCTCGGTTGGTAAAACAGATAGCAGAGCGTGAGGGCGTGACGGAACAGTTAAAAGCGGAAAACCAGATGAAATGGATCGGATTGATGAATAATATCCGAAGCAGGGTGATAGAGGTTGTGAATGCTGAGCTGATTTATGTCTAAGCATCTAAAAAATTGCTCGACGCATCTATATGAGTGTCGGGCAATTCTTACATGGGACTTGAAAAAATCACGATTTTGTGATATTATAAATAAAAATGAACATGCTTGTTGCTATATAGCTCTTTCAGGAGGTGTGGTATGGCTATTAACTATGATAAACTTTTTCATATGATGATCGATAGAAAAATAACCAACATTCAGCTAAAGGATATGGCTGGGGTTAGTGCCAATATTATTACTCGCCTTAAGCGTGATGAGTATATTTCAATAGAAAGTATAGAAAAAATCTGTAAGGCTCTACAATGCGGAGTGGATGATATTTTGGAGTTCGTCGACAAGGAGGGACAACATGAAAATCAATGATTATAACGCAACATTAGATGAAAAAATGTCTGAGTTTGACATGTGGGTGACTCCTTCGCTTGGAGAAATAAGAGATACGCCACAATTCAGAATTAATCTTGAGCAGTTGAAAAAAGGATTTGACTACATAGCCGATATTACCGAGAATTTCGCAGATGTTTCACATTGCTCATCATCTGCCTTGGCAGCAAATGTACTGGGGTATTTATCTGGAAAAGATGATGACGCTGCCAAAGAAATACTTGATAATATATGTAATGTTCTTTTGTTGGCTACTGGAAAAACTGATAATAACCTAAAGTGCCAGTTCCCGCTTATGCTTAGAAATCAAATCGGAATAAGTACTTATCCTCAAAAATTGAGTGGAGAAAGATGGAGAGATAAAGATATTCCCCGAGCTTTTTCTATGACAGATGTTACCAAAACAATAGTACAACTTACCGGCAAAGATGATTATAGAATTGTATTTGTCGAAAGCTATTTTCATTTGATTATATCAGATGAAGATTACGCAAAGCAGCTCTGGAGTTTAGGAAATGCTTATGTATCACAAAAAGAATTGGGAAACGCAGATGCTCTTATCAGTTCGATAGTAATCTTTCAGTCTAGAGGATCTATCACTGCTACACAGGGGCATATTCCAGAAACTATATTAAGAAAGTATATGACTGAATGGGGTTTAAGTGCAGGAACAGACTTCAATACACAAGATGTTGAAGTTGGTGAAATTTTGGGTGATTTGCCTGTAGACAATAAACTAAAAAAGAGAAAGTATGATTTTATTGTTCCTTTCCAGTCAAGAAGATCAGGTGCAAAAGTCTTTATACAGAGCCAGTTTTATGCTGGAGATTCTGGAAGTGTATCGCACAAAGTTGTAGATCAAACCGACAGCACTCGAGAAGTGACTTTGCAGAAATACCCAGACGCTGTATTTATAGAGTATCTTGATGGAGCTGGCTATTTTTCCTCTCTGAATGGGGACTTGCGCAAGATGTTGGCGAAACCGACAACAAAGGATTTTATTCAAATCCGCACAGCACCACTTAAATTGCGCAGGGCATTGCAAGGAATTTTGTTCCTCACGCCACTTGAGATTGAGCATGCTGTAATTAGAACATCTGGAAAAGAGGATGAGATTTATCAGCTTTTAAGAGATGAAGGATATACTGATAAAGAAATCAACCGAGCATTTTCGGCTTCCGTAAGCGAGAAAAATATTGTGGCCTACGATGAACACAAGTATGCAATTAGTTCCGACCGGGTAGAAATTGTTCGTAAGTATTGCTTATTGGATATCATTGCAAATTACGGAGCACCTATTTCCGTCGGAAATGAATCAGGATGTCTCTTGGTTGCGGGGTTTGAAACCTCTTGGGGGCTACCACAAAACGAGGCGATTAGAATAGCCCAGGAAGTTTTTCCTGGGCTAGGTAAACTTTGGCATAATGTCCAAGATGCTTTTGATGACATTCAGTGGTTAATTAGTAAAGGGATTGTTATTACAAAATAGGAGGGGCATTATGACTATATCTGAAAAAATCAAACATGCCCTTGATACTGATGGAGTTGCTATTCTTCCGCCTATGGATGTGTTTGAATCTATTGCAATATTAAAAGAAGCTGATATATGTGTCAATTGTACTATGCTTGACCCCTGGTACAATAAAGGATTTGGTGGAGAATTGCCTACGAGTGAATATGACGACTTTATCACAAGATTATTAAACCAAACTGGTGAAATAAGCGATTTAATGTATTTGTGGGGGTTCCCTGAAATCATTGGTCCTTATGTTAGATATGCACCAAGCGGGTTTTACATGGCTGCATGGTTGACATGGTATTACAAGAACTGCCCATCAGTTATTAGAGGATGGAGATCAAGTCAAAATGCCTGTTTACAGTTCATGCGTAAAGGCCATAAATTGCATCCTGAACATTTCTTGAACGATGAGCAGAAAGAAAAATTTGAATCTGGAAAAATGCGTTTTGTGCCTGGACCACCAAGCGTAATTGAAGCACCTCTTATTATCGGGTTTGTTGGTAAAAAAGAACGAACTGGTCATCCTTCTCAAAAGCCTGAAGCTGTATTCGATAAACTTCTTTTGATGGCCAATCAAAAAGGAGATATTGTTTTTGATCCTATGGCAGGCTCGGGAACAACTGCAGCTTGTGCCAAGAAGCATGGAATGAAAAGTATTGTCTGTGATATGAACGAAGACTATATTCAAATGATTGAAAAAAGAATGGGCGTTAATAGAATTGTGACTTGATTCGATGTTCGTATCAGAGCTTGGATAGATAACTATAACCACAGATTATCATTATTAAAATTTGAGAGCGGGACGGGATATGATATGTCAACAGAAAATTTCACAATAACTATTCAGGGAGATAGCGAAGGATATGTAACCTTTGAATGTCCCTATTGTGACTCGGAATTTAAGCTGCAAGCTGGAGAATATCAGAATGACGATGAACCTTTTGAAGAACTGTTTTGCCCATACTGCGGTTTGGCAAAAGAGAAAAATGAATTTCTGTCATCAGATGTAATTGAGCAGGCACAAGCGATAGCTTATAACCATATGGTGGAGGAATTAAATAAGTCATTCAAGAAAATGCAGAGGTCGGTTAATCGCTCAAAGGGCTTGATAAAAATGGATTTTAAGCCATTGAAAAAGGTTGCAACAAAAGAATTGAAGGATAAGGATACCACGGAAACAGAGTTTATTTGTTCATGTTGTGGTCGCAGAGTTAAGGTGCTTTATTGTGCTGGAGCGGCAAAGATATTTTGTCCGTATTGTGGGGTGGATATATGAACAGATTAGAATTAAGAAAACTGAGTTTAGAATTTCGCAGGTTATCAAGTAATCTGCTCAATAGCACTGATGACACGGCAGATATAAATCTTTCTCGTTTCCTCAAATTTATAGATGGAAATGAGTTAATATCAGGATTTATTAAAGATAAAATCTCGGGTGTCGATTATGATTTTAAGAAATGCTACGCCATAGGCTGTTCAGTGTGGGCGGATTTTAATCCGCCTGAAGATGAAGCGTGTCATATTAAGGCACAGTATGATTATCTTTTGTTTATAAACAATGGGGATAAGATAAATGTGCGTGGACAGTCAATGCGATATTGTTGGTCAAGTAGAAAAATAAATGATAATATTCAAAGTTTCCTTGATATGGCGTTTAAACCTCTTATAGATTTCATAAATGACTGTCTTTCGATGGAAATGATTGTTTGTGATGAGGAGGAAAAAACTATGAGTGGAAATACATATATTCAAAATATTGAAACTGTTAATGGTTCGGCAAGCCAACAGAATAGTGGAGTAATAAATACTTACAACACTACAAATGATACAAGTTCTATGATTACTTTGATTGACAAATTGCTTGCATCACTTCCTGAGATGCAGGGAGTTGACTCGGAAGAAATCGAGAATGTGAAAGATGATTTGGAAATGATTCAGGAGCAGTTGAAAAGCGATGCTCCGAAAAAAAACCGTATAGGAAAGGCTCTTGCAGGAATAAAAAAGTTTGCAGGCGATTTTTCTATGAAACTTGCAGTGACACTTGCCGCTGGAGCAGTTACGGGAACAGATTGGAATATGTTACTGCAACAGGTTGAAAATTTTATTAAATAAAAGAGTTTGAGAAATGCATTTATGATTTAACACGAAACATGTAGCTATTATCCGCAGTTTCAGAGTTAGTGTTATCAATGCCGATAACAAAATGATAACATTAGCTCATATAGGCAGGATAA
>CAOXUF010000196.1 GCA_948560485.1 uncultured Eubacterium sp. | reverse complement strand
CTGCTGGTGATCCAGCCTTCCCCAAGGCATTCCGTCTTTATGAAATCGTCTTCAAAGTCATAAATCCGTTCCACGTTCCGTCTGGTATCCCCATTAATTCCAAGGCAGTAAGCCAGCGCCTTATGGTACACATCTTTGGACTTACAGTTCTGCAGAAAGTTCCTGTAGAATATTTCATGCTCCCGATCTTTAAAAGTGATTGCACAGTTATTTTCCTTATTTATGTTCATTGCCATAATATCCTCCTATTCAGGCTTTTAACTACTAAACAAACTATTTCTGCAATAATATTTGTAATAGCTATTACTTTCAAATCTCTCTTAAGACAGCTTGTCCTCCTTTCCGTGCCGACACATTTTTGTTAAGATTAATATTGTAACGTTACGCTGTTCTGGTATAATAATCTGCAGATATGTTGGGGAATCCCCCCATTCATGCGGTATTTGCAAAATGCCTGCTTATGCACATAGCATCCATTTTCTTCAATACGCGCATAAAAAATAGGACTAAATAAAGCCCTCGTAGTTAAAGGTTCTTTATTTAGTCCTATTATAAATCATTCATAAGCAATCATATTCACAGGTATCAGCTGCAACGAGGAAATATTCAAAATCAAAAACGTACACATCTCGTTGCTGGCAATCCTGCCGCTCTTTCCGCCTGTCACCACGGACAGTTCCCCGCCGTTCTTACCTGCCCTGTTCTGCCCTTTCCTTTCATCCGCTAAAATGCCCTTCCCACCCGCCGCATACCCCGGCGTCCCCCGTTCCGCCTCCAGTTTCGCCAGTTCCTCCATCGCCTTCAATCCGGCTTGTGTCAAGTTAGTGACACGAAGTTTTTGTAGAAATTTATACACCAACTCGCCCCGGTAAATAGAATCCTAATCTTACAAATGTGTCCCAATATGCTTTACAATAATCCTTCCACCTAATATCCCCTGTTTCCCTGGAAAAAAATAAATTCTGTCCTGCTTCTCTTTATCAATATTAAACGTTTTGAACTTTGTATGCAATTCACAAACTACTGTTTCTTCTTGCCCTGTTACTTCATTTATTCGCGTTTCCTTTAACGCCTGCACTTTTTCTCTTCCCGCCTGTGGCGAACAGTCAATCCCTGTATCAATAATAAACTGCTTTGCAATCTCCCGGTATGATTTATGATTTTCCAACATATCACTAAATTTTCTATAGTAATCATTAATGCGAACTAAATGCTCTATAATTTCTTCTCGCATATCTTCAAACTTTCTATTTAGTGTATTTACAGTTGTCTCTATTCCCTCCACAAAAAATATATTCGGAAAACATTCCTGCAAATCGTTGCAAAAATCGTCCTTCTTTTCTAACGCCAGATAATTCCTTATACTGATATAATACTCCGCTATCGTTGATATGTAATAAACGCTCTCTCCTTTAAACGATAGCAATAATACTTTAATAGCAAGTAGCTTTCCTATTTTTCCAAAGAATTCTTCATATTTTCCTTCTTCTTTGCACTCCGCCCTTTCCAAGCGCCTAGACAGTTCCCTTTTTATATCGTTCAATTGAATCTGATCTTTGGAATAGAGCCATTCCCAAAGTTCTGCTTTATCTAATGTGCTTTTACATATCAAATTTTGGATTCCATTTTTTTGAACAAACCGTACCAATTCCAGGAAGTCATCCAACTGATTTTCGGATGCTTTCGCAAAATCTTTTTCAATTTCTTTTTCCCACAGTATTACCTTCTCCATTACCTTCTCCTAAGTTCTCTCAGCGTTCTTAAATCCTCTTCCTCCTGATCCAAAAAACCTTCCGGCCACGTTTCCAAATCCATTCTTTCGTTTAAACCAATGTTTTCGACTGTATGGTTCGTATTCCTGCCATTCGAATCAACGGAAAAGAAATTAACACTTATATCTTCTGGCTTCATCGCATTTTTCAGAGCAGCAATCCTGATTCCATTTAGCACATGTTCACTGTGGGTTTCCACTATGACCTGAACTCCGGCCAACGCCATATTTGCTAAAAAATATCCTATATGCGACTGTCCCTTGGGATGAAGATGTGCTTCTGGGTTTTCTACCAGAAAAACACTGCCGCTTTCTGCCATCAAACCCGTTAGAATAATTGGAAGAACATATGATATCCCAAAGCCAAAATTATATGGTGACAAAAAGCCCGTATCCAGTGCCGACTGCCTCAGACTCATTCTGCTAATTCTTAAATCTGTCATATCATCTGCATTTATTTCAATTCCTGGTATCACATAATCCATCCAATATTCTACTTGCTTGCCAAATGTATTGACCTTTTTACCCTTGTCCATGCTAAAACATCTTAAATCTTCCACTTTGTGAGTTCCAAGTACACTCAATAAATGTACTGTGTTTTCACCATACACACCACAATTATCCACCAATTTAGAATCAATCGTCTGATAATTTCTTGGTCCCTTTCTTTCTGCATTTAAATAATAAAACCCTTTTGAAAACAGTCCTTTGTCTGATGACATTTTTGCAATATCATAACTATTCCGGACGATCATTTCCATTGGACTTTTGCTATTCGAACTGAGGATAAATTCATACCCATCTATTTTCAAACAAATATCCTCGCTACTTTTAGAAGACTTAATATGTTCTGCATCTCCCAGCTGTAATCCATATACATCATTCAACCGAATATTATATTCTTTCACCTGTGTATCCTTAAACATTATTGCCTGCTCATATATCTGTCTCAATAAAATACATGCCTGAATCACAGACGATTTTCCAACCGAATTACTTCCTAAACAAACAGTTATTTTTCCTAATTTAACTTTCGTTTTTTCTGAAAAGCATTTGAAATTCTCAATAGTAAGTTCCCGATGCATTATTTATTCTCCTATTATCTTTTTTACAGTATCGTAAACAAGTTTCACATTTCTGGCATCATTCGTTGCCATAGACAAAGCATTTCTAAATTCTACATTATCGTTAATCGCCGCCTGTACCTGACTTGCTATCTTATCTTTGTCCTTTTTCTGAATGCGATCTGGCGTAATATCGCAAAGCGCTCTGGAAATACCTAAGAAAAGTGACTTGTTTACGTAATTTGCTTTTCTGAATGCTTTATCTTCAAATAAATAAAACGCATTATCCATGGCCTGGAAAAAATGCTGCCTTATATCTTTAAATTTTTCCACCTCTAAAGCATTCAACACATCTACCGTATCATCTAACAGATCATCCATTCCTCCTTTATATTCATTTGTTATCACTTTATGATCTATCAGATAAAAAGCTATAAACCGCAAAACCAACTCATCATCCGCCATTCTCGCGCCGCTTATACTCTTTCTGGTAGCATGCAAAAAATGTTCAGATTCAGATAATTCATGTAAAAAACCTCTTGTTTGCGCATTTGCCAAGCAATTTCTAATTTCTTGGGCATTCAACACTTTTCCACCTGTATTAATCCTCTTAAAAATATCATATTTAACCTTACCCGGAGTCTGAGGATCTATTACGTTTATAAACAATTGTGTCTGCTCTATACGTCTCACATACATATCTTCAAGACTATCAGATTTGGCATTTTCCTTTTTAAAATATTTACCATTGCATTCCGACAAATATTCCAGATTTTTCAGTCTGAACTCATTTTTCATAAAAGCACTGATGACCGTTAATCTCTGTACTCCATCCACAACCTGAAATTTTCCTTCCTCATCCTGCGCAAAATAGAAAACTGGAATAGGGATTCTTAATAGCAGAGATTCTATTAATCTTGATTTTCTTGTGATATCATTCCACACAAAACCTCTCTGAAAGTCCGGCGAAAGATCAATATCTTCTGCTTCAATCATTTCGTTTATCTGCTTAATAGAAAAGGGTTTTGTGTCTACACGTATTAACTTAGGATTATATGGATTATATTTTACGTCTTCACTCCTTTCTTCCTCATCTGCATCATCAAAACCATCTTCCATATTAATCAACTGATTCATTTTAGTTTCAAACGCCGAATCCGCAAACTTTTGGCAAATTTCTTCTTCAGATTCTATTATTGTATCGCTCTTTTTTACCAGTTTAATCATTCTAATATCTTTATCTGTTATAATCTCAATTTCAAATTGCTCATCTTGAAATTTCCAAATAATAGAATCGTCATTATTTTGCCGTTTCAACGTGAAAACATTAATTACATTATTATTATCTGTTAAATGGATTACCAATTTTTCAATCTCACTTTTTAAATACTTCATTATATTTTACCTCTTATCGTATTTTAAGATTTCTTGTGCTCAAAATATCGCTTAAATCTTTTTATCTTTAATTATACTGACATAATTATCGCTCGTCAAATAATTATTGGCAAGGTTGTCTGCTCATATACATATATGCATGCTATACTTGTATTTTTGCAAATATTACTTTCAATATCATCCAAGCATAAAATTCCCTGCAATATCTGATGCCAGTTCTAACAACCAGTTATACTGTCGGTCTTCTCCCCTATTAATCTTTTCACCATTTAGACTCTCCTATTTCCATCCTTCATCTTACAATACACTACCGCCACCGCCGTACTCACAAACGTCGCCACAATCGCCGGCGCAATAATCCCCGCCGGATTCACGCTCCCGTACTGCTGCCTGTAAGCGATCATATTCACCGGTATCAACTGCAAAGAAGAAATATTCAAAATCAAAAACGTACACATCTCGTTGCTGGCGACACGCTTCCCGTCCGCCGAAACATACCCCGGCGTCCCCCGCTCCGCCTCCAGCTTCGCCAATTCCTCCATCGCCTTCAATCCCCCTTGTGTCAAGTTAGTGACACGAACTTTGTAAGAAACATCTTATTATAATGATTTTTTCCTCTCTCTTATTGTTCAATAGTACCAAAGCAAGAAAATCAATATAATAAAAGCAGCTAATACACTTCGCATACAATGGAAAACCGCATAATAAGAACGATTTGCCGCAC
>CAOXUF010000195.1:2143-4980 GCA_948560485.1 uncultured Eubacterium sp. | reverse complement strand
AAAGTATTGATTTTTCAAGGTTCAACACATCAAAACGGTGTGGGAAGTTTGAGTATTATAACCCATTTTTAATATTTTTCAACAAGTTCATCCGCATCCTCTTTCTTCCCTACAATGCTTCCATAATGTATCGGGATGGCCACGGACGGTTTGAACGTATTGATAAGCTCTGCCGCCTTTTTCGCATTCATGGTATAGGTACCGCCGACAGGCACAAGCGCCACATCACACCTGACCGCCTTTGCCTCCTTTGTGACATCGGTATCCCCCGCGATATAAATTCTCTGCCCGTCAATACGGACGATGTATCCTACCCATCCCGCATTCTTCGGATGGAACGGCTTCAGGCTGTTATAGGCAGGTACCGTCTCAAGCTCCAGGCCGTCCACATCCTGATGTGTCCCTGGCTTTACCGTAACGATACGCCCCACAAATTTTGCCGCCTCCTGCGCCTTGCCCTCCATCTTCTCCGGAACGACCAGGATAGTCTCCGCTTTCGCGGCCTTTCCGATATCTTCCGGGGAGAAATGGTCATAGTAATCGTGCGTGATCAAAATGTAATCCGCATCTTTCGGCTCCTCACTCATTCGGAAAGGATCCGCATAAACAATACCTTCCCGTCCTTTAAGCCTAATGCTGCTTTGCGTAAATACCTCAATGTTTTCCGTCACTATCAATACCTGCAGACCGTCAAACTTCAAAGGAACCGGATGAAACGGCACAGTTTCCATCACCTCAATGATGTCATCCGGATTGCCATACTCCCCGATAAAGACAAGCGTAAGATGCAGGTTCTCCGGCTTTGTGAAATTTCCCACCACTCTGCAGCGCTTAAGTTCCGCCTGCAGTCTGACCATGTCATCTATAACATCCTCGTTAAAATTTATCGCTATAAACAGTCTCATATCCAACTCCTATCTGAAATCGCACTTTCCCCACGCCCGATTCTATATCCAGATATGTAAGCATCGCCTCCACATCTGAAACCGTCTTTCTGCATTTTGGGTCCTTCCGTTATAAACTTCCATCCGCTATCCTTTGCTTTCTCCTGCGGAATTCCTCTATTTCCTGGCTTATCGTGTTATAATCCCTCTCGAAAAGTTCATCATATGCCTGCGGCCACAAGGTATCACCCGGAACCTTCTCTATTAATTTATCCTGCACAAAAAGCTTGCTCTTCTCCTTATATTTCGGGAGGCCGTTTTTTTCAAGCAACCTGTTAAGTTCCGTCCGCCACAAGATCGTGATCTTCCGTTTGTCCTTCACTCTTGGATTGACATCCGCTTCCCGCAGGACATAAAAATCAATCTCTCCGTTTTCGTCTGTCTCGACCATGATAATCCCCCACCATTGCGGTACATGTTCCTCTACATGGGCTGCATGGGACGTGCCTGCAACGATAATATTCCGGTCATAATACCAGTCATAGTATTTGGTCTGCCTCCCAAGCCTTGCATAGGTATCCGCATCGCTTTTTATCTCTATGCCATATAAAAGCTTCGGTGTGATCATCACAGCATCCGCTCTCGCGCTTCCCATTCTCTTTTCTTCCAGTATCCTGGTCTTTCCATATGTCTCCTCCAAAAAATCAAAAAGAGGTTCCCGGATATCCTTGTCATAAAGGGTTCTCCTGGAATCATACCTAGACTCCATATTCTCATTTATCACACGTATCTACTCCTCATCGCTGCCAAGTCCGTAATAAAGTATTTCGTTATATTTGGCGTTTGCTTCCTCATTTACCCTTTTCTCTTTCCAGGTATCTGTCTCGCTACAGATGGCAAGCATCTCATCCACGATCAGTTCAGTCTTCTTTGGCTTCACATGGCAGAGATAGCCTGTCATTCGGCTCATCGTTCTCGGACTGCCAAGATTCTTTGCAATTTCCAATCCCAGCTCCTCCGGAAATCCGAGCTGCTTTACTGCATCCACAAGCTGGTTCTTTGCCCTCAGCCATTCATATTGGTCCGCCGTCATATGATCATTCCTTCCAAATTGTCATAAACCTCATTTTTGAGCTATCTGTAACTACGCTTCAGACTTTCTCTATTATATTCCATTATGTGAATGAATACAAGATTCCATGGAAAAAAGCGCAAAAACTAAAAAGCAGCCTCGCCACTTCTTTTCTGCCTATTCGAAATTTAATCAATGCTCTATAGAACTGTAAATCCTTGTATCTTCTGCAATAAACTCAATTTCCTCCCCATCCAGATATAGATGGAATTGCTCTACATCATCCTTAATGTTACAGTCCTCCACATACTCTTCCGTACGGAACTCAATCTCACAAACCTGCCTGCCTTTTTCCAAATCCTTCCGTTTTAAATATACCGTGATAGATAGCCCTGACGGATACCCATTTATATCTGTAGAAAACCGGATTGAATGGAACGAATTTTCCCGGCACATCTGTATGACCTTCCGGGCAAAAGCTTCCTTATCATCAATCCGGTCACTGTTTGCCACAACTTTTAAATACTGCCATCCACCACTAGACACACTGCTGACTGCGTCCGGGATTCCTGAATAGCTTTCGTTCCATTCCTCTAAAATTGGTTTGCCATAGTTTAGTATGCCTATTGCTCCTAAAATCAGCAGAATGCCTGCAAGGAGCCATTTTCTCTTCTTCATTTTTTTCCTCCAAATCATTTCCTTACATGAGAACACAAAAAAAGAATAGCCCATTTTGTTCTTATTTTCAATAGTCCATTTTGTTCTATTTATAATTAATTTACCGGAGGTATGAAAATGTTAGAAATAGATTTGAAACGTGTGAAAGATTTAAGAGAAGACCATGACCTGAAACAAAAAGAACTTTCCGGGATTCTTGGTAT
>CAOXUF010000195.1:0-2133 GCA_948560485.1 uncultured Eubacterium sp. | reverse complement strand
TGAGAATGGAACCAGAAAGATCCCACTTGATATTCTGGTGGCTCTGGCTGACTACTACCATTGCTCTACCGATTACTTGCTAGGGCGGACAAATAAGAAAGAAATCTATTGATAATCTGCCTCCCTAAAATAATACCTTTATTTTTTAGTCCATATTGTTCCAAATTATAATAGTCCATTCTGTTCTGCATATAATTCCATACAGGAGGCTGAAGGACATGGCTATAGTAGATATCACACGTATAAAAGATTTGCGGGAAGATTCCGATATCAGTCAAAAACAACTGGCAGATGTCCTGGGTATCAGCCAACGGGCATATTCTCACTATGAAAATGGAACCAGAAAAATTCCACTTGATATCCTGCTTTCCCTGGCCGATTATTATAACTGTTCTACAGATTATCTGTTAGGCAGGACAAAGAAGAAGGAATTCGACTAACCAGTCCCAAAGCACAGAAAAAGCATGGAAATCTTTTCAGACTGCCATGCCTTCTCATACATACTAAATTTTTAAATTCCGCCAGAAAATCTATTTTACTTTTTTAATCCATCGACATACTGAATTCGTTCAGACTCTAGAATTTTAAGCGCTGACATCACCTGCTCTGTACTCCAACTCCAGCCCATACTTTCCATCAGATTTTGAATGGATGACAGAATCCTTTCTTTAATCCCTTTACTCAAATTACACATCAAGAATACCTCATCCTCAAAATTATTTTTGAAGTGAAATCTCATCTAAGAGCTTACTTCTATAAGCCTTGTCTTCGGTTGCTCTTCTGGCATCCTCCATCCGGCCATTTGACAACAAATATTTCATCAAAGATAAAATTGTATCCTCGCCTTGAGCTATCCCCTTCTGGATTCCTCTGTTCTCTACGCGGTCTAATACTTCACACATATTCGTTGGTCTCCTTTCCATATCCGGACTATACACGTCCGCAAAACGATTATCACGTGTCATAACTGACATCAACTGCAATAGTTCGTGCACATGATTAATCGTAGTCTCCGGCGCTATATAATTTCTGTTCTTCCGCATCTGCACAAAATAATCCGCCACGATCCTGAAATCACTTGTAAACATCTGCACCTGTTCATCAGATAGATATGCGATCTCATACAAATTCATGCGGTAATCATTTACATACGGCTTTATTTCTTCCGGAATATCAAGACAGTCATACAGTGTCCTTGGCGTTTTCCAATGTTTCTGATATCCAAAATACAAAACCAGTGTCACTACAGGATACCTCGGTGCGGCCTTTCCTGTCTTTTCTTTCGTCTCCTTATCTGCAAGAAGTTGTCCCCGGTAAGCCGCCCCGTCATAAGAAAATAACCGCAGCGGCATATCACTGTCTATATCCGTCTGGTTTTCCAAACCATATAATGCAATCCGTACAAGTCCTTTGCGCCAATATTTAGCAACATCCCTTTCCTGTGCATGTAATTTCCCATCTGCTTTATAACTGGAATTGGGACTCTCTTCTTCCAATTCATCTTCTTTAACCTGTTGCTCGCCATTAAACAGCAATACATTGATAATGTCTGCAAACACATCATTGTAAGCTTCTAACGTCTTTTCTGCAATGTCTTTCTCTGCCATAGCATCATTCCTTCCTGCTATTATCACTCCCGCATTTCTTAAATTAATTATACTCAAAACGTCTGCCCTTTACAAGTTGGAACGTAATCATTTTTTCATCTAAATTTCTCTTTGCATTCATTACTATCCAAATGTGCCATGTCAATACATTGGATAGGATATATCACTTTTGCTCCTTAACCGGCTTACTAAGCCAGCGGACACAACAGCCTTTTGGAGGCTGCTGTATCCCATGAAATCCATTCCGTTATCTATGCGGCGCTTTTACGGATATTCCGGATATGATTCTCAACCTTCCCGCACCGCATTTTCATTCTTTTCCATTCTTCCTGCCGCAGGACAGTTTCCAGCGCCCTGCTGTCATTCGGCACATATTCGGAATATAAAAACTTACCGAATCGTTTATGCACCTCCTTATAAACATGCTTATCTCCGTCCTGGAAATACTCTCCTTTCTCATAAACGACTCTGATAGGCGTTTGCGAAACGCTAGAACCCGTATAAATACGGGATTCTCTTTGTTACA
>CAOXUF010000194.1 GCA_948560485.1 uncultured Eubacterium sp. | reverse complement strand
CACATAAGCCGAATCCATTTCAAACATCGCTAAAGAAACTGCAACATTTGCTTCACTGCCTCCGAAACACGCTTCAAATTCATCTGCCTGCATAAACTTCTTATAATCTTTTGTAGATAATCGAAGAAGAATTTCTCCCATGGTTACTACTTTTGCCATATTATCTCACCTCGCTTACAATGCTCATGGCTCTTGCAGCCAGCCTTGTTATCTCACCAAAATCTTTTTGTTCAATCAACTGATTTTGCACCATCCAGCTGCCTCCACAGGCAATAACCTTATTATTTTCTAAATAGGCTTTTACGTTTGTTTCATTAATTCCTCCGGTTGGCATAAACATCACATCACCATAAGGTGCTGACATTGCTTTTATCATGTTTAATCCGCCACATATCTCTGCCGGAAAGAACTTCATCACTTTAATTCCCATTTCCAGATCCTTTTCGATTTCACTCGGCGTTGCCACACCCGGAATAATCGTTATATTTTCTTTTTTACAAAAATCAATTACCCTCGGATTTGAACCGGGACTTACAATAAAATCTGCCCCCACAGCAATTGCTTCGTTAGCCTGTTCTATCGTGAGTACTGTTCCTGCTCCAACAGTGCAGTCAGAAAATTTTTCTTTTATAACGGCAATGGCCTTCAATGCTTTTTCTGTACGAAGAGTAACTTCAATACAGTTCATATTTCCTTTTCTTAATGCCTCTGCTAACAAAACTGCCTGTTCCTCGTCATTTACCGTAATCACCGGTATAATACCGGCCTCTCTTATTCTTGTGAAAATATCCATCTATACTCTCCATCTTTTTCTAATATGAAAGGCTCTGCCTTAAACACCTGAATATGCTGAAAATCCACCATCTACAGGAACTACGACTCCGTTAATAAATCCTGATAAATTATCGTTGCATAAGAACATCAGTGTTCCAATCAACTCTTCCGGTTCACCAAAACGTCCCATCGGAGTGCTGTTTAAAATTTTTCCCGTTCGGTCTGTCGGCGTACCATCATCATGAAACAGCAGTTTCTCATTCTGTTTCGTTACAAAAAATCCCGGTGCAATGGCATTACATCTGATTCCCACTTTTGAAAAATGAACAGCCAGCCACTGAGTATAATTAGATATTGCTGCTTTTGCACCACTATAAGCCACAATCTTTGTCAATGGTGTGTAGGCATTCATACTGGAGATATTAATAATGCTGCAGCCTTTTCGGTCAATCATATCCTTTGCAAACACCTGTGTTGGAATAACACTTCCCAAATAATTTAAATTAAATACTTTTTCAATTCCCTCTACTTCTAAATCGAAAAAAGTTTTTGAACCTTCCATCGTTTCCACCTGAAAATATTCCATATCAGTCGTAGCCTGCGGATTATTGCCTCCTGCTCCATTGATTAAAATATCGCACTTTCCAAGTTCTTCTAATATTTTATTATGCACCTTCTGTATACTCTTTTTCTCTAATACATTACATTGATATCCCTTAGCACATCCTCCGTTGTTTACAATCTGTTCTGCATTCATTCGTACTGCATTCTCATTAATATCCAGCATGGCAACCTTTGCACCTGCTTTTGCCAATGCTTCTGCAAACACGGAACATAAAACACCACCTGCACCGGTAATCACTATAACTTTTCCTTTTATTCCTGATGTTAATGATAACTTCATATAACTTCTTCCTTTCTATCCTGCTCTGCAATTCCCTTTATTTATCTGATTATTGTTTTTCTCTAATGTCTCCCAGATACCATTAATATAGGCAGCACCCAATGCCCTGTCATACAGACCATATCCGGGCTTACCCTGTTCCCCCCAAATCATTCTGCCATGGTCAGGTCTGATATATCCGTCAAACCCTGTGCTGTGTAAAGCTTTCAACACCTCTGCCATATCAAGACTTCCATTTTCCGACAAGTGACCGCTTTCTTCAAAAGAACCGTCTTCCAATATTTTTATATTTCTGATATGGGCAAAACATATTCTGTTTTGTTCTCCATACTTCTTCATCATCCTTGGTATATCATTGTCAGTCAAACATCCTAAACTGCCTGTGCATAATGTCAATCCATGGTGGCTGTCGTTATATAAGTCCAAAAACCGGTCAATATTTTTTTCATTCGTTATAATTCGTGGAATACCAAAAATAGGCCAAGGCGGATCATCCGGATGTATTCCCATATTCACATCGCATTCTATTGCTACCGGAATAATCTCTTTAATAAAGTACTCTAGATTCTTCCACAGACCTTCTTCTCCTAAAGACTTGTATGCATCTATTAACTCTGCCATTTCTTTTGGAGTGTAGGAAGCATCCCATCCGGGCAGTGTCATCTTCGTAGGATCCATTTTATCCACGTCTTTTTTGTAATATACTAATGCATTCGAACCATCCTCTAAAGGCTGGTCCAATCCGGATCTCGTCCAATCAAAAACCGGCATAAAATTGTAACAGATACACTTCACTCCTGCCTCTGCCAGTCTTCTAATATTCTCTTTATAATTTTCTATGTATTTTTTATATCTTCCTCTTCCTAATTTTATATCTTCATGAACCGGTACACTTTCAATGACTTCCATCTTTAATCCATTGGATTCTACCTCATCTTTCAAACACTGTATGCTCTCTCTCGGCCAGACGTTTCCCGGTTCCACATCATAAACTGCTGTAACCACTCCGGACACTCCCGGTATCTGACGAATCTGTTCAAGTGTAATAGAATCTTCCATTCCATACCATCGAAATGTCATCTTCAAACAAATCACTTCCTTTCATCCTGCACTTGCTGTAAGCGCTTACAATAAATTTACATTAATTTTTATTTAATGTCAATTATCTTTTTACTTTTTACTTACATCTCTCTTACATTTTTTCATTGTAATATCTTTTGTATTATAGTATAATTCGTTAATGTAAGCAGTTACATAAGTAACACATATAAATTGAAACTTTTTTGTACTTTATCGTGCCACGTGCTGCACAGAACGGAGAGTGATATGAATATATATGATATTTCAGAAAAAGCAGGGGTTTCTATCGCCACTGTTTCCAGGGTTTTAAACGGCTCTGATAATGTAAGTGAAAAAACAAGAAAAAAAGTTGAAGCAATCATGAAAGAAACCGGTTATATGCCAAATGCTTTTGCAAGAGGTCTTACCAATAACACGATGCATACAATTGGTCTATTGTGTGCTGACTGTTCCGACCACTTTCTGGCAAATGCCATCTCTTACTTAGAACATGGATTTAGAGAGAACGGATATGATTGTCTTCTTTGCTGTACCGGATATGAGTTGTCTAACCGGCAAAACTATCTGAAATTGCTCCTTTCTAAAAAGGTAGATGTGGTAGTTCTAGTAGGTTCTACATTTATAGAACCGGATGAAAAAGACAACCAGTACTTAATTGATGCCTCTAATGAAGTACCAATTGTATCTGTAAACGGATATATTGACTCACCAAATATTTACTGTACTTTATGCAATGACTTTGAGGCTATTTTAAATGTTACGACAAATTTGCTAAATAAAGGGTTTGAAAAGCCTCTGTTCTTATGCCGCTCTTTATCATATAGCGGAAGACAAAAATCTGAAGGTTTTAAAAAAGCTCTTTCCGATAAAAGTATTCCTTTAAAAAAGGAGCAGATGATTTATTACCATGGCAGCATTTCTGATACAAAAGAGATGTTATTATCCTATTATGAAAACACATATCAGTTTGACTGTGTCATCGCAGGGGACGATGAACTTGCTGTTTCCGCACATAAATTTGCAGGAACACTTGGTCTTTCTGTCCCTAACCAGTTCTCCATTATAGGATATAACAATTCCAAAGTCGGTATTTGCTGTGAACCGGAATTATCCACATTGGACAACAAATTAGAATTTGTCTGCTCCAATACCGTAAACTCTGTCATGAATATTTTGAGCGGTCAGCGTGTTCCCCGCAAAACAATTGTTTCCGCAGAGTATATCGAGCGTGGAACATCAGACTTATAAGATATTTGAAAACAGATTGGAGTTTATATGGAATTTTTAAAAGATGATTTTTTACTGCATTCAGACTGTGCAAAAAAACTTTATTTGGAACATGCCAAGAATCTGCCTATCATTGACTATCACTGTCATATAGAGGCAAGAGATATTGCCGAAGACAAGAAGTTTGATACAATTACTTCTTTATGGCTTGGTGGGGACCATTATAAGTGGAGACAAATGCGTGCCTGTGGCGTTGAAGAAAAATATATTACAGGAGATGCTTCAGACTACGATAAATTTTTAAAATGGGCAGAGGTTCTGCCACGCCTGATTGGCAATCCTCTTTATCATTGGTCGCATCTGGAATTAAAAAAATATTTTGGATACGATGGTGTTTTAACACCTGAAACTGCTCCTGAAGTCTGGGAATTGTGTAACAGGAAATTAAAAACTATGTCTGCAAAAGATATTATTTTATCTTCTAACGTAAAAATTATCTGTACTACAGATGACCCTGTTGATTCTTTACAATGGCATCAGCAGATTGCAGACAGTGGCTTTCCTGTAAAGGTTCTTCCTGCATGGAGGCCGGACAAAATACTGGATATCAGCTCAACTTCTTTTAAGAACTATATTACTCAATTATCCAAAGTCAGCGGCGTAAACATTTCTGACTGGAATTCTTTAAAAACTGCTATTAAGAACAGACTGCAGTATTTTAAGAACCTTGGCTGTGTTCTTTCAGACCACAGTCTGCCTTATGTAATGTACAATCCTGCCTCGGAAGAAGAAATAAATGAAATCTTATTGTCAGCATTCAGTGGAGTATCTCTTACTTCTGAACAAATTTTAAAATATAAGACAATGTGCCTTCTTTTCATGGCAAAAGAATATCATACGCTTGGATGGGCGATGCAGCTTCACTATGGTGTGATGCGCAATACCAATGCGAAGATGTATGATTTAATTGGTCCAGACACCGGATTCGACTGTATCGGTGATACTGCTCCTATTTCCCAGTTAAGTCAGTTTT
>CAOXUF010000193.1:2432-5025 GCA_948560485.1 uncultured Eubacterium sp. | reverse complement strand
AGACGTGTGCTCTTCCGATCTAATCCAGACGATACCGCATAAATCTTATCTCCCACTAAAATGCTTTTTTGTACATTATCATCCTCACAGATTGTGTGATATGCCGTAACTTCCCTCTGACTTATACTAATCTCAATTATCTTATTCCAATTTGCTACTACAATAAATATTTTATCATTCCAAACCCAGGCCTGTTTTCCCAAATGACATTCTCCAAGCCCTTCCAGGTTAATTTCAGTAAAATTTTTATCGTCCAAATTATAAATCCATATACTTTCCCCATATCCAGGAATACAAAATATATCTTTGCCACATTTCACGCAATATGGATTCCGGCGGTATGCTCCTTTTTTTGATTCTGGGATGCAACCTACCTTTTCGCATTTTCCAGAATGTAATTTCACGCAAAAGAGTGTGTTGCTCATCCCATCAACGAACCATGCTTTATCACTCTCAAGACACCAGCCATCACTCCATATAAAGGTTTGGCTATAATCTTTCATTTCAAATCCTTTCTCAGCTACTGGCACATTATTTTCCAAACAAAAACCTGTTATTGCACTGCATATCAAGCACAATAACAGGTTCACCTTAATCCTATTTCTGCATCCATGCA
Organism: uncultured Eubacterium sp.; assembly: GCA_948560485.1. The sequence continues at coordinate 4,409 of CAOXUF010000193.1, read as the reverse complement.
ACTTTCTAGTTATCCTTAACCATCACTATATGTATCGGCACTCTTAATAAGTATCTTTAGAAATTAACTGTACCTTATACTTAGCAAACAAATCATTTCCTGCACCCTACGTCTAAAACTATTTTGTAATTCAATTCTGTCTTCTAAATCTAATTGATCTTTATAAAACCCCGTAGCATCTCCCGGATCCTCAAAGCGAAATTTCTTCAGAAACATCTCCTGTAATTCTTTTCTGGCAAACTGATTCAATTCTACATATGAATATCCGTTTTTCTTTCTCCATGGGGCATCTATGATCATCAGCCTTAATCTGTCAAATTCTGAAAAGAAATTTTCATATGTATTGTACACAGGCTCTAAGTCAAAACCACTTACATTCTGCATATAATTATAATATACTTCCTTTTTCCCATTCTGAGTTGTCTGCATCAATGTATCAGACCATTCTATCTCCCACTTCCTACATATTTCCTCCAATGTCTCTCTTGGCCTGCACTTTAAATCTTCAAACTTCACAACCTTCCTTTTCTCTACCCCATACCACTTTTGCTCTATGTTCATCTGCCGTGAAGCAATGAGGGAATACGCACTTTTTACCCCTCCCCTTATGTAGCCCGGATATTTCAGCGCTGCCCCTTTTGCAGGAATCGAATTTCTTACTATATTTATAATTTCACATGAAACTTCTTTGGCATCCAACCACCTCACACATTCCTCCAGTTTATCCCGCTCCGGAAAATGTGGTTCCCAATAAATAATCATGCTTCTTATATTATCTTCTGGTACGTCTTTTCGGAACATGTACATATAAGCTATGTGAATCATAACAAACAGTTCTTGAGAAGTAAAACTTTTACCACATGCCAACAATTCCTCCATCTTCTCAACAAATGCCGGGCGATTGATAATGCTCTTCTCACTATTCTCAATCAGTTTCCAAAACAAGGGCAGAACGTGATCAGCGCCTTCTGTCGACAAACGTACACATATCCAAAACAACTGAGAATTCAAATCGCTGTAATATATACTTAACACCGATGGATGAAAATCTAATAAAGACATAAAAAACATATTACCGCTATAAGACAAAATTGATCCTAGCACGATTCTCCTAGGCTGCAGAAATTCTCGCCCATATTTAGTTTCATTATCTTGTTCAATATGAATAAAAGGAACCATATCAGAAAAATAATCCGTATAGTTGTCTATGTTCCTTTCCTTAAAATATGCTATACGCTCTTCCTTTTCCTGCCTTCCTATAACCTTGCCATTTTCATCACTCGTATACATTGGTTCAACAATGACACATATTGTATCATACCCGACATTCTCCACAAGAACTTCCGGTACATTTTCTATCCCTGTATCCTTCGGCAATATATGCAGGTATCCTGCCACCAAAATATTCTTTCCTGTCAGATATTCATATAGTCTGCTGCATAAATGTCTGTCTCCAGCCAATACCACCTCATTCTTCCCAAAAACATTCAGCAAATTATTCCCCGGCACTTCGACATAATCTTGTAACATAATAAACCTGTCATTTCTTTTATATCCTATATAATCATAATAATCTGTCTGACCTAGGCCCCACGCACTATTTTTTGATTCGCAATCAATGAAAACAGGGTTTTTGTATCTACTCATAGCCTCTGATAGCCCTAATATTTTTTTGCCTAACAGCCTATGCATACAACCCACATTTAATTCATCTACCACAAAACAACTTACTTCTATCCCATTACTCAACAGATAATCATAAGCATCCTGCGCCCGCATATCTGCTCCAAGCAGTATAATTTCCTTCTCCTCCCGAAGACTCTCAAGCAATACATCATTCCTAACATTACCTATAAAACCAGCTTTAATATTTGCTTCATAAATCCTATCAACACTCTCAAACTCTACGGAAACACTTCTTAACAGATTTTCTTTCCAGTTATATGGCTTATTCCATGTTCCTTCCGCATAAACATG
>CAOXUF010000193.1:0-2422 GCA_948560485.1 uncultured Eubacterium sp. | reverse complement strand
TGCATACATTCATGCTCCAATGATTGGCCGTCATCCCCAATAAAAAAATCCTGCCACATTAGGCCTTCTACTTTTACCTGTATCTTTTGGCTTCTAAGATATTCCGCAAAAAAATATGCCAATTCGTTAAAACCATGTATCACGACACACTTATACCTTGAGAACACATCCGCAAACTGTACTCCCTTTTGCATCTTTTGCAATTCATAAATCATACGAATCTCACGGTTTGCATCCTCGTCCTGATAGGCAAAACAAAGCAGCTCACAGTCCTTGCTAAAAACCGGAAGTAAGGTGGTTTTCCAAATATCATGACTCTTTCTTTTAAAAATTTCTCTTGCGTCTTGCCAGATATCAAAATCCAAACTAACATAATCTCTCATAATAGCACTATCTATTGATAATGCGTGTAACAAAGAATGATACGTAACAATCCCTACAAAATCTCCTCCATGAAGATCATCATACACGCACACCACTTCGTCTAAATGCCCTGAAAGAAAGTAAGATAACAGTTCCCCTCTATTCAATAAACTATATTCTACACATCCCACTTCATTGTCGCAAAATCTAAGCATATTCTAGCATTTCCACCATTCTAATTTTTTGCAGTTGAATTCGTATCCTATGCTGCAGCATCAACCTAAAATCTAAATCCAAACCTCGTCCATCTAATTCCACCAACTCATCAAAGCGAAATCCTTTCAAAAACATTTCCTGCAGTTCTCTTCTGGAAAATTGTTTTAATTCTAGATAAGGATAACCGTATGATCTTTGCCAGAGCGTTTGTATGAGCATTACCCGTAATCTGTCAAATTCAGAAAAATATTTTTCGTACGTATTATAAACCGGAGTCATATCAAAATCAGATATATTTTTTTCTCCATTGTTATATGTAAGTCTTTTTCCGTACCGTGTTGTCTGCATTAGCGAATCAGACCAGACAATCCCCCATCTGGCACATATCTTCAGCAATGTTTCTTTAGGATTACGTTTTAGTTCTTCAAATTGAATAACCAATCTGTCATTCCACTTGTATATTTCCTTCTCAACATCTAAAAAAGCATACACACCAGCTGTATAAGCATCCTTAAGCGCATCCAGTCCCGTTCCCGTCCAAGATAACGATATAAAGCCTTTAACATGAGAGCCACGAGACATACACGCATTCCTTACTACATTAACTATATCACAGTGCACCTGCTCTTCCCCAAGCCATATTACACATTTTTCTCTTTTTTCACTAGCCAGATAATGAGGATCCCAATATATAATACTTTGAGATATTTCCATATCCCTCCCACCCATATACATATATGCCATATAAAGCATCACAAAAATTTCCTGTGAAGTGAATTGGTCATCAGATGCCAGCAGTTCTCTCATTTTCTCATTGAATTTTTCCGCATCACGACACCACATGGAATCCCACTCCTTGCTTATATCCCAAAAAGCAGATAAAATATCCCTAGCTTCAACCATTGATAAACGAAGACTAGTCCAAAACAAATTGTCTTTAAAGGCATAACAGTTAGGCATTAGTAAAATGTCAGGATGCCCATCCAGCAATCCTCCTAGAAGCGTTGTTCCATTCACAATTTCAATGGATCCTATAACAATCCTCTTAGGCGTTAAATTTTTATTAAAATACTTATTTATGTTACATTCCTGCATATTTATAAATGGAATCATATGGCAAAAGTAATCAGAATAATTATCTATATTTGTTTTTCTCAAGCATCTTATCAAATCATCCCTAAATTTATATGGTTCATGAACATTAATATCATTCGAAGCAAAAAAGTCAGGTGCAACAATCAAGCATACTACATCTTCCCCCTCATTTGTCATTGCACTATCCATTCTATCCCACTCAGCATCTTGCGTCAAAACATCCAAATATCCTGCCACAGAAATATTTTTAGATCTCAGAAAAGCGGCCAGATATTTACTAAGATATACATCTCCCGCTAAAAGAACTCTCCATTTACTCAGAATATTTAACAAACTGTTTCCTGTAATTTCCACATAATCCCTTAACATAAAGAAATTTTTATTTCGCTTAAATCCTATGTAATCATAATAGTCTACCTGCCCAAATCCCCATGCACTATTTTTTGATTCACCGTCAATAAACACAGGATTCTGATATGTATATATGACTTCACTTAACCCCAAAATCTTTTTACCGAACATCCTATGCACATATACATCATTTTGCTCATCCACCATAAAACAACACGCTTCTATTCCGTTTCCCAGTAAAAAATCATAAGTATCCTGAGCCCACATTCCCGTTCCACAGATTATGATTTCTTTCTCTGTATGCAAATATCTTAATAGTTCTTCGTATCCTACCTCATCATTGCTAATAAGATTATTTTGGTGTTAGTCAGAAAATGGGGTGATGGATTTTTAAAGT
>CAOXUF010000192.1:1818-5031 GCA_948560485.1 uncultured Eubacterium sp. | reverse complement strand
TGTACCTGAAACAGCAAAGCGAAATCAAACATCAGGAAGAAGTTATTGCAAAACTCCGCACTTATAAGCAGGAAAAATTTTATAAACGTGCTGAAAGCCGTGAAAAAAAACTGGACAAAATGGATTTCATAGAAAAGCCAACGGACATTCAGGATAATATGGCAATCACTCTTGAACCGGACATTGTCAGTGGTAATGATGTTCTATCTGTGAGCGATTTAAGTAAATCTTACAATACAACACTTTTTACGAACTTAAACTTCGAAATAAAACGTGGTGAACATGTTGCTTTAATTGGTGACAACGGAACCGGAAAAACAACAATTTTAAAAATTATTAATGATCTAGTAGAAGCTGATGCCGGTACAATCAAACTGGGTACAAATGTACATATTGGCTACTATGATCAGGAACACCATAATCTGTCGGATGAAAATACTCTTTTTGAAGAAATTGCAGATGCCTATCCTAATATGACCAACACCAAAATTCGCAATACTCTCGCTGCTTTTATGTTTACGGGTGATGATGTTTTTAAACGTGTATCTGATTTAAGCGGTGGGGAAAAGGGAAGATTATCCCTTGCCAAATTAATGTTGTCGGAAGCAAATCTTATTATTTTGGACGAACCTACCAACCATCTGGATATGACATCAAAAGAAATCTTAGAAAATGCCGTAAATAACTATACAGGAACTGTACTATATGTTTCCCACGACAGATATTTTATCAATCAGACTGCCCACAGAATATTGGAATTAACCAATACCAAATTGATTAATTATCTTGGTAACTACGATTATTATGAGGAGAAAAAAGAGGAACTGACGGCTGTTTTTGCTCCTGAAATCATAAAAGAAAAAGAAACAAAAACAGTTTCTGCTAATAAACAGGATTATTTAGAAAGGAAGGCGGAAGCCGCAAGGATTAGAAAATTGAAAAATGACATATCTAATGTTGAAGAACAAATCAAAAAATATGAAGACAGGCTAAATGAATTAGATGAATTAGTAGCAGATGAGGCGGTTGCCACAAACTCTGCAAAACTGAATGAAATCAGCAAAGAACAAAATGAAATCAGCGAGAAATTGGATGATTTAATGCAGGAATGGGAAGTATTATCAGACCAATTGTAATAGATTCATTGTATTTTATACAGATTTATCTTATACTTAATATATCTATTTTTACGCATAAGGAGACAGAAATATGAACAATAAAAAAGTAGTTGTTGCACTTGGAAGAAATGCTTTTAGTGAATCTTTTCCAAAGCAGCAGGAACGTGTAAAAGCAGCTGCAAAAGCTATTGCAGATTTAGTAGAAGAAAAATACGAAGTCATCATTACACACAGTAATGGACCTCAGGTTGGAATGATTCAGACAGCAATGACAGAGTACTCCCGTCTTGATGAAGAGCGAACTGTTGCACCAATGTCTATTTGTGGAGCTATGAGTCAGGGATATATTGGATTTGATTTACAAAATGCTATCCGAACAGAACTTCTATCCCGTGGTATTTACAAACCGGTCAGCACAATTATCACTCAGGTAAGGGTTGATCCATTTGACAGAGCCTTTAATTCACCTTCTAAGGTTATCGGCCGTCTGATGACAAAGGAAGAAGCTGAAAACGAAAAGAAAAAAGGAAACTATGTAGAATATGAAGAAGGTGAAGATGGTTATCGAAGAATTATTGCCAGTCCAAAACCAATTGATATATACGAGATAGATGCTATCAAAGCATTAGTTGATGCTCACCAGTTAGTGATTGCTGCCGGCGGTGGTGGTATTCCGGTACTGGAACAACGCACAGGTTTAAAAGGCGCCAGTGGTATTATTGAAAAAGATTATACAGCCGCAAAGCTCGCTGATATGCTGGATGCTTCTACTCTTATGATTCTTACATCCAATGACTACCTCACAATTGAGAAAGATGGTATTAAAGAAGAATTAAAAGAACTTGGAACAACTGATGCAGAAAAGTTAATCGCAGACGGTTATTTCGACCCTGTCACCTCTCTTCCGAAAATCGATGCTTCATTATCTTTTGTACTTGCAGGTAAAGACAGAACTGCAATCATTACAAACCTTGATAAAGCAAAAGACGGTATTAAAGGAAAAATTGGAACAATTATCAGATAAAAATAATTTATTTTATTACTTATTAAGGGGGCACTTATCTGCCCCCCTTCTTTACTTTTAACTTGTGGTTATTGCTGGCTATTAATTTTTTCTCCATGACACACCACTTTTTCATATGATCCATCAGCCTTCATTTCCAGAGCATTTACATTGTCATTTAACAATTTGTGAAACATTTCCCATATACGTCCTTTTATCTTGTTATCATAAATCGGAACTGCCACTTCTATTCTCCGCAGCATATTTCTTGTCATAAAGTCAGCCGACGAAATGTATATTCGCTCGTCATCTCTTTCTCCGAAAATATAAATTCTTGAATGTTCTAAAAACCTTCCTACAATACTTCTCACAGTTATATTTTCTGTCTCACCCTTTACACCTGCAATCAGACAGCATATGCCACGAACGACCATATCTATTTTTACTCCTGCCTTTGATGCTTCTATCAGTTTATCAATAATTTTTTTGTCTGTCAGTGAATTCATTTTTAGTCCAATATACCCTGTCTTTCCTTTTTGAACATTTATAATCTCAGTATCAATCATTTCCAAAACTTTATCCTGCATTGATTTTGGTGCAACTAACAAATGTTTTGTATTTTCAACAAACTGTCCCATACAGATTTTATTAAATGTCATTGCCACTTCCTGTGCAATTTCATTGTCTGCTGTAATTAGTGACAAATCCGTATAAATTTTTGCTGTATTTTCATTATAATTGCCTGTTCCAATCTGACTGATATGTTTCACGACACCATCTTCGCTATATGTGATAAGACATATTTTTGAATGAACTTTTACAAAATCAATTCCATAAACAATTCTACATCCTGCTTCTTCCATTCGCCTGGACCATTCTAAATTGTTTTTCTCATCAAATCTTGCCCGAAGTTCTATCATGACTACAACTTCTTTTCCATTTTCCGCCGCTTCTATCAATGTTTCAACAATTCTTGAATTTTTAGCCACCCGGTACAGCGTAATTTTTATAGATACGACTCTGCTGTCATATACTGCTTCTTTCAACAGTTTCATGAATGGATATATACTGTCATATGGATATTGAAGAAGC
>CAOXUF010000192.1:0-1808 GCA_948560485.1 uncultured Eubacterium sp. | reverse complement strand
CTTGTTCTATTCTCTGAATCATAGAAGTATTTTCATTGATATCCATTGGTACTTTCGGAATCATTCGCGGATAGAATAATTCTTTTTTACTTCTTAATACATCTTTTAACTTATACACAAAAGACAATTCTAAAGGTGATTCCGAATAAAATACCTGCTCTTTCTTTAAATCTAACTCTCTACACAATGATTTTATAACCTTTTCGTCCATTGGTCTGTAATAATCCATTTTGACCGGACACAATTTTTTTCTTACTTTTAAAAGTGTTTCCATAGATTCTCTGTAACTTCCACCATTATCATAGAAGTCTTCATCAATATCTATATCTGCATTTCTTATTATTCTAATAAGAGATTTGCTTTTAATCGTATATTTTTCAAAAATATCTGACATAAAATGCAATATCAATTCTTCCACCAGCATATATTTCTGTTTATCTGAAGGTATGGAAATCAACCGCTCGAAAACACCATTACTACATGGTACGATACATAATTTTTCTGTATTCTTTGTTTGTAGGACTGCTACGGCATATATCTGCTGATTACTTAAAAAAGGAAACGGACTTTTTTTCCCAATAACCTGTGGTGATAATAACGGTTTTATAGAGCGTTTATAATACTTTTCAAGATAACGACAGTCTTCTTTGCTGATATCCTGAAATGTAATAATCTGAACCCCTTCATTCTTCACTTCATTCATAAGATTTTTATATATTTTATCTTTCACTTTTTGAAGTGTTTTCGTTTCTGCAAAAATATACGATAGCTGTTCCTTGGCAGTCATTCCTGTCTTGTTATCTTTTTTCATCTTCTTTAAAAAAGTCTGATCATAAAGAGAACCAACCCGAACTCTATAAAATTCATCTAAATTACTTTCGAAAATACCGGCAAATGACATTCTCTCACATAATGGTATATTTTTATTTCCCGCTAACTGCAAAACTCTTTTATTAAATTTGAGCCAGGATAATTCCCTATTATCGTAACAATTACTTTTCACCTATCTTACCTACCCAAACAGATATCAAGCATTTCTGCCTGAACTAATATTTCTTCATCCACACTTATTGTCTTTTTCTTACCGGCAATCTCTTTTAACAGACATTTTTCTATTACTCCATTCTTTATTGCTACCATATATCCAAACTGCTTTTTAGCAATTAACTGTGCTGCTTCTGCTCCAAGCCTCGACGCCAAAACTCTATCATAAGCACTTGGCTGTCCGCCCCTTTGTATATGTCCAATAACCGAACGTCTGACTTCGGCATCAATTTCATTCTGTAATTGTTTTTCAAGATTTTGTGCAGAATCTGATATTTCTTCCTTTGCACGTTTTTCTTTAAATTGTTTTTTTGATAATTTGCTCTCCTCTAATGTCAATATTCCTTCTGCCACAGCAACAATTATTCCCCTTTTACCCTGACTGATTTTTTTATGAATATGTTCTTTCACCACTTTGATATCATAAGGAATCTCCGGTATTAAAATAACATCAGCACCTGTTGCTATTCCTGCGTTTATTGTAAGCCATCCTGCTTTATTTCCCATAACTTCAACAATAAAAACTCTATTATGCGATACAGCCGTTGATTTTAAATTATCCATATATTCTGTTGCTCTGTCTATGGCGGAGGCAAACCCAAAGGTCATATCCGTTCCATAAATATCATTGTCTATGGTTTTTGGCAATGTAATAATATTTAAGCCATTTTCGCTTAACAAATTTGCTGTTTTGTGCGAGCCATTTCCACCTAAAATAACAAGACATTCTAATCCCATATTTTCATAATTTTCCATCATACATT
>CAOXUF010000191.1 GCA_948560485.1 uncultured Eubacterium sp. | reverse complement strand
TCTCAATGTAATCTTGCCGCTATCGTCAAATAGATAAATAAAGAAAAAAAAACGAGATACACTGAACTTATTGCTAAAGCAGCCTTTGATATGGCATTTCTCGTTTTTTTGTTTTTTATCAAGCAGATAGCAAATACAAAACCAACAATAATCAATACGGCATACGCCGCAAAAAAGATATACACCCAAGGAGCTTCCATTCCGATTCTCAAATGCCGGATGATAAAGAAAGTCAAAGGAAGCAGGCTAACCCCCAAGGATATTTTTTCTAAAATCTTTTCTTTCATGATCTCCTCCTTAACCGGCTACTATGTCAATCTTCTTCAAGCGACGTGAAGCCAGTAATATAAAAAACACGATATAGAAAACCACCATTGGAACCAGCGTTGTTAAGCTGTCAATCGGTAAAGTTTTCTCCTGTGATGACAAACCAAGAATTAGCTGTGAATACGGGAACATACTGCCAAGACCCGTAATATAACATGCCAATCCCGCAATACACAGACATACCGCAAGTCCAACCGGAACAGCAAAACTTCTTATTTTCATAGAAAGATAAAGCTGTACTGCCGCAACGCCAAGAGCGCTAAACCACCCCATAAAGAGCCACCAGAGCATACCTATGGGAATAGGCTGTTCAAAACGGAATCCTACTTTACCCACAATGATTATGAATATCATCAAAAGTGCCTGTGCCGTAAAAATTGACTTGGCTAACACGACCAACTTAGCGATAAAAATTACAGACCGGGGAATTGGCGTTGTCATTAAGCTGTTCCAGTTATGGTTAATGTGTTCCAACCGCCATAAAAAGGAAGCACAAATGGCAATCAGAATAGGGAAAAAGAAATACCCATAAAATAAACCTGTCTGTAGCCATAGTTGCTGCCACATATCACCGTCATATAAGCTGACAGAGGCATTTATCCCGTAAATAATTGCACCTATTGCCGCTGTCAAAAGCGGGAGAACTGTAACCGCTACCCACATATTTGAATGGCGGCTTTTCAAATTTTCCGCACGAATTGCATTGATCAGCATTATAAACTCCTCCTTTAATACTCATATTTTTCAAATCTCTTCCGGAACACAACATACGCCACAAGACCAACAACAAACAGAATTGCAAGCGGAACAAAGTTGATGTTCCGTACTACTAACCCGGAAGATTGCAGATTTCCTGAAGATGTGTCCTGCCCCAACACCATCAGTTCTGCATAGTTGCCCCAAATCAAAATGTTGCGGATACCCGGTGGCAGCAATGTGGAAATAAACCCAATAAGTGCGCCGATCATACCGATAGACATAGGGATAAGCTGGTTTGTACATACAAGGGAGAAGAAAACCTGAATTGTAACGACTACAAATGTTATCATCGCAGTTCCAAGCACAAAACCTAATAACGTTCTGACAGGCAGCGGCTGGACAATTCCCATAGAATTACCATAAGCAATAATAATAAATGCCTGAATGAAGATTGCCAGCATCATAAGCGTGGATACTATTGTAAATTTGCAGAACCAGATAGATCTGCGGTTCTGATTATTACACTCCAATAACTTCCATGTGTTTCCCTTATGCTCCATATCGCAAATACGGCTGGCAATGACCGCCGCCAAAATAGGAAAGAATAATCCATTTATAGCGGCTGGACCGATAATCAGATCTTCCCATGCCGGTGCAGCAGGATCAGAAACCATGTTTAGAAAATTTTTATTATTGCCATAGTTAGAAAAAACAAATAGCAATTCTACGCCCAAGATCACCAAAAAGGTCAGAAACACCTTTCGATGTTTCAGCTTATATAATTCAAGCCATAGATATTTCATCAAAGGGTCATCTCCTTTCCGGTCAGATTGAGGAAAATGTCCTCAAGGCTCTCCCTGTGTTCCTCAACTCGGTAAACAGCAATATCGTTGGCACACAGGTTTTGAACCACCTTACCCGTCTGTTCATCGGACAAAGCCCCTAACTGCAAACCGTCCCCGGTTCTTAACGGATTCATATTTCTGAGTATCTGACAAGCCAAGTTATTATCACTGGTTCTCAGAATGATATACGGCTGCCGCTGTGCATCCAAAACGGACATATTTTCCTGAAAGATCAGCTCACCATGATTGATGATGCCGACCACAGTTGCCATCTGATCTACTTCACTCAGGATATGGCTGGAAACCATAACGGTCATCCCATACTTCGTTGGCAGTGTTTTGACCAATTCCCGCATTTCCTCAATACCTGCCGGGTCAAGACCATTAGTAGGTTCATCCAAAACAAGCAGTTTAGGACGGCGAGCCAGTGCCATCGCAATTCCAAGCCGCTGCTTCATTCCAAGTGAATAGTTTTTGACCTTCTTATCCATTTGTTTTTCCATACGGACAATATGAACTGCCTCCTCGATATTTTTCCGGGGCAAGCCCAGCAGCCTGCGTATTATTTCCATATTTTCCCTGCCAGTCAAATGACCATAATAGGACGGGGATTCAATCAGGGAGCCAACGCTTTTCAAAATCTCCTGCCGGTTTTTCTCGTTGAATGACTTTCCCATAATCTCAATACTTCCTTTGCTGGGCTTGACAAGACCAAGCAGCATCTTCATTGTTGTCGATTTGCCCGCACCATTAGGACCGAGAAAGCCATAAATATCCCCTTCGTTAATTTGGATATCCAGATCATTAACCCGATAAATACCGTCATACTCTTTTGACAAATTCTCTGTTGATACAACCATTTTTTGTCTGCTCCTTTCCTAAGCTGATTACATCATATACCTTCCACTTTGCGTTACGTTGGAGTTAACCTTGATTTTACCTTGATTTTGAAACCACAATTCGTACCATAGTTGAAAATATGATATAATGTCGTGGAAAGGAGTGGAAATATGGGTACAATTAAGGACAAATCAATCTTATTAGTTGATGATGAGCCTGCAATCCTATTGATGTGCCAATCCATTTTGAAAGAAAATGGGTTTACAAATATACTGACCGCAGATACAGCACTTCGTGCTTTGGAGAGGCTGGACACCCGCCCCGATCTGGCAGTCCTGGATGTCATGCTGCCTGATATGGATGGTTTCATGCTTGCAAAAGTGATCCGGGAACAAACCAATATACCTATTCTGTTTTTAACGGCAAAAGGTGAGTTTGATGATAAAGCCAAAGGATTTGAAGTGGGTGCGGACGATTATATAGTAAAACCCTTTTTGGCACAGGAATTTGTATGGCGTGTCACCGCGATTTTACGTCGGGTATATAAAGAAAATGAGGATACAAGTTTTTTATTAGAAGCCTGCAAAGTGGACTTAGGACAGGCACAGGTATACAAAGAAGGCTGCGATCCAGTCTCCCTTACCGCAAAAGAAGTGGAGATACTTCAAAAACTATTCAGCAATGCAGGACGCATTGTAACGCTCGGTTCTTTATGCCAGACAGTCTGCGGAGACATATATGTCGGATATGAAAAAACACTAATGTCCCATATCCGGCATATCCGGGAGAAAATCGAAACTGAACCATCTTCGCCGGTATCTCTTGTCACGGTCAAGGGAATCGGTTACAAGCTGATTTTGAAAGGAACAGGGTAATCCTATGAATATACAAAAATTTTTCAAACGGTATGTCCATTCCAGTGTTAAGCTGTTTTGCTTTTTCATTTTAGTGAATATTTTTTTATTTGTAAGTCTTATCATGGTATCTGTCAGTCACGGAAATCAAAGTCCTACCCACCTGTTACCCTGTATATCTGATGAATTACAGCAGACGGACGGGCAATATACTCTGCCAGATGATATCATAGCTTTATTAGATCAAGACCATGCATGGTGTATGCTGATAGATAATGCGACGGGTAATGTCATCTGGAATTATAAACTTCCGGCAAACATTCCTGTTCAATACACCTATGGAGACATTGCAAAAATGGCAAGGTGGTATTTAGAGGACTATCCTGTTTTCGTATCTGCCCGAAACGATGGTCTGCTAGTCCTTGGTTATCCTAAAGACAGTTACTGGAAATTATCTGCATATAAAACCATTGTAAGTATAAAAATTGATGCGATAGGGTTCATCGCTGTATTTTTTCTAAATATCGGAATTGTATTGCTGCTTTTTATCTTTAACAACCGAAAAACAGAAAAGGCTATCAAACCTATTCTTATTGGCATTGAGGAAATTGCTGCCGGTCAAAAAACGCAGTTGGCAGAACAGGGAGAATTGTCCGAAATCAACGCAAAGCTTAACCATGTATCTAAAACACTAAAGCGCCGGGATACGGCAAGGGCAAACTGGATCAGTGGTATTTCCCATGATATACGCACCCCACTGTCAATGGTTCTCGGATATTCCAGCAGCCTCGAAAAAAATCACGGGCTGGACTCTGACGTTCAGGAAAAAATGACCGAAATCCGTCAGCAGGCTGAAAAGATAAAAAGACTGATCGAAGATTTGAATTTAACTTCAAAGCTGGAATATGATATGCAGCCGCTTCGCATTAGCAACATTTATCCGGTAGAGCTGGCACGGCAGGTCATATGTGAATTTCTGGACAGCAATCTTGATAAAAAATATGTATTTGAATTTGAATCTGAGCCACAATGTGAAACGGAATTTATTCGTGGTGACGAAGTTCTTATTAAACGGGCTATTACAAATTTGATCCAGAACAGTATCAATCATAATGCAAATGGCTGTAAAATTACCATCTCGGTAACATGCAGCGAAAAAGAAATAGCCATCGTTGTATCAGACAATGGAGTTGGCGTATCCGCTGAAAAGCTGAAAGCACTTAATTCTAAAACACATTATCTGGAAAGCACCGATAAAGCTCTACACCTCCGGCATGGATTAGGTGTTCTATTGGTGCTGCAGATTGTCGAAGCTCATAACGGCATCATGCAAATTTTAAGTGAGGAACAAAAAGGTTACGAAACCACCTTGATTTTTCCTAAGACTAAATACTAATATCTTTACTGATATTGAAAATCTGGTATGTAAGTTTCTATTGCATTGGCGGCGTGATTTATAACGCCGCCATTTTCTCTCTATGAATTTTGTCTTAATCCTTTTA
>CAOXUF010000190.1:4164-5074 GCA_948560485.1 uncultured Eubacterium sp. | reverse complement strand
CAGCAACTGCCCTAAGAATTTCTCTCCTGATATAAAATTGTCGTGCCTCTTCCTCATCAAATTTATAATCTTCGTTTATATTAAAGTCTGACTCCAAAAAATATATTAACAATTTGTAAATTATGATTGCACTTAAAATGCCATGATTGTAACTCTCTAATGATTTTTGAAATTTAAAATAATATTTTGGCTGTAGACGTGCAACAAATGGTTTTTCACTTTTAACTACCATTTCTTCCTTTGGACACTTATTATCCACTTCATGCATTTTTGAACTCATAAATCGCACAACAAAATCATTCATATTATTTTGAATGCCATCAAATGATAAGTCCATAGATACTGTCGGATTTGAAATGAATGATTTCATCATATCTTTTGTTTTCTCTATAATTCCTTGCGATTTTTCTAAAGGATAACCCAAATCATGCGTAAGTGCAATCATCGACCATATGCTTATTTTTTCAAAACTATTTACTGATATCCCTTCTTGTATATTTATACGTTTTAGATACTCTCCCTCATTATCTAAAAGACAATCCAGTCCTAATAACCATACTCTAAATACATGTACCACATGATCTCGATAATACTTTCCTCCTCCATATAACATAGTTTCAAACTGTGTGTACTTTTCAAAATAATCACTTAGTTCATTTACTCCATATGCAATTGGATTTTTCGATTTATTTTCAAGAAATGGTTCTCTTCCATCAAAAAAACGGAGACATTTTATTGATCTTTCAATTATCAACTTCCAAATTTCTTTTATTTCATTCACATAATAAAAAATTCTATAATCATCATCTTCCTCACGAATCTCAAAAACATCTAATTTTTCAACAATCATGTCATCCAATGGATGAGGTACTTTTCTTTCTTCTGGGATATTAACTTCCTTTAAAAACTC
>CAOXUF010000190.1:0-4154 GCA_948560485.1 uncultured Eubacterium sp. | reverse complement strand
GCACTCTTTCCTTTATATATTCTTTTACAGAGTCAATTAACTGCAAATCTCTATTAGCCATTTTTCTCCTCCTGTTTTTTTAGATTCATATAATACTGACCGATACAGTTCTCACAACAATTTCCACATGAAAATTGTGCAACTAAAAATCTTACTTTTTGTAAGTACTTAGAATCCTGATATATGTTTTCTATTTTTTCTTCAAAAATATTTCCCGGTTTAATATCTTCCAATATGTCAATCCTATGATTTTTGAATACCTCACATGGATAAACATTACCATCATATCTTATATTTAATTTTCCATTGGCTGCTTCACAGTGAACTTCCTTTGTTTCTCCTAGTAATGGAACCCCTATCCTAATATAAGAAGATTTATTCTTACATAATTGTATCAATCGTTCTTCTACATCTTTCAATTCTGCTTCTGATAACAACAAACGATCTTTATTATTTAATGCTCTTCCATGTATAACCAATCGCAAAAAGCTAACTTTAGAAACACCTAACCTCTCACAAAAATCAACCACCTGTTCAATCTGATTTTTATTAAGCTTCATTGGAACAAAATGTCCTTCTACAACTATCTTTCTACTTATAGCATTCTTTATTGACTGTTCCAAAAGACAGAAACAACCTTGTGTCCCCATTATAGCATCATATGTACATTCATCAGCCGCCTCAATATTAAATATAATTTTTGTTACTTTACCAGATATTTTATCCAATATTTTTTCTGGAATAGAGATTTTATTTTTCATGTTATCTATACAGATTCCACTACTATAAATATAGCAATTCAATCCTTTTCTATATACATAATCAATCATTTCCACTATGTCTGGATGCAAAAAAGGTTCTCCTCCTGAAAAACATACTGTCTTTAGACCTAATACATTTACACCATCTATAACTTCCTTAAATTTCTCAACAGAAATTATCTCTTTACACTCTTCTGAAGATAATGACGAGCAGTGTACGCATTTATTAGGACATCTTCTAATGATTTCTATTGAAATTTCCTTTAACATATCATATTCTCCTAACGGTTTATATCCTAATTTTATTCAGCTAACCCTTTATATAATTCCTTGTTAATTTTTATTAGTATTTTTTTTATTTCTTCTATTCTCTTTTTGCCCAACTTACGCTCAAATCCTGCTTTAAAATTAGGACCTCTCATAACTAATCCTCTATTTAAAGTATCTGAAAAAATACTTGATATTTCCGAAATCAATTTTTCCTCTGAAATTTCCAATTTCCAGTAATCATCTACTTCCTGTTTAATCTTTTCTGCTACTTGATCCATTGTTTTGAATTCCAATGTTTTTCCCTCCTTGAACAAATGTAACTCATATTACAAGAATAACATTCCTTTCATTTTTTGTCAATTTTAACAAATGTACATTTTTTGCTTTTTTTACATTTTTAACATTTGCATATGCTCTTTGCAAAAAAAGCCGATCAGGAATCGCAACTCCCAATCGGCATCTTTTCTTACTCCTCCTCATTTTTACATTCAATCTCCGTTCCGTCCAGGAACACCACCAACAATGTTCCATCCTCAAAAACCTTGATGTGGTCCAGTGTTTTCAGCATGAAGTCCGTATCCATCTCCGTCAAAGGCTCTGCCCCATCGGTGTATTCTATGAACTTCTCTGCCCGATAGCCTTCCAACAGGTTCTCGCTCTGCAGCTGTTCCGTCCACTGCTCCATGAAATCCTCTCGGTTCTCCACCAGTGCATTCCAAGCCATCAGATAAGCCTTTATCAGCGTTTCTTCCTCTACGTGGCGGTTGGCACATCCCATAACTCCTTTGACCTTGTAGCGTTCACTGCACTGCCATACATTACGGTCAACGCCCGTACTGCTCCGCCACCCTTTCCGTGCAAATACCTTATTGCAATCTCCGCAAATTATCTTGGATGCAAATGGATTGCTTTCCGGCCGGTGGGAATAGGAGTTTGTCCCATGCTCCTCCAGATACTTTTTCCTGCGTTTTATTTCAAGCTGTACACATTCCCATATCCGCTTTGAAATGATGGCATCGTGGTCATCCTCCACATAAAACATCTGAATTTCCCCTTTGTTCTGTGTACGTTTCTTGGTGAGGAAATCCACCGTATAACTTTTCTGCAGCAAGGCATCACCCTTGTATTTTTCATTCTCCAACATACTCATTAAGGTTGTGGACTGCCACTTCGTACCGCCATCCCAATTTTTCACACCTTCCCGTTCAAAAATCCTCTTGATGTAATCGGTTGTTTTTCCGTCCATGAATTCCTGATACAGCCGAACCACAATCGGCTCCTGTGTCCTATTGATTACCAGCTTCCCCGTTTCATCCGTATCGTAGCCAAGAAAACGCTTTGTACTCATTTTGTGCTTCCCTGTCTCAAACCTTCTGCGGATTCCCCATATGCAGTTCTCTGAAATGGATCGGCTCTCGTCCTGTGCCAGTGAGGAAAGAATGGTAAGCAGCACTTCACCCTTTGCATCGAGAGTATTGATATTTTCCTTTTCAAAAATAATCCCTATCCCCAAATCTTTCAACTCTCGCACATAGTTCAAGCAATCCAGCGTATTTCTTGCAAATCTGGAAATGGACTTGGTAATAATCATGTCAATTTTCCCCGCCCTGGAATCAGCAATCATACGGTTGAATTCATCCCTCTTTTTGGTATTGGTTCCTGAAATACCTTCGTCTGCATAAGTTCCTGCATATTCATAGAGTGGATTCTCACTGATGTAATTTGTGTAATAATTGACTTGATTCTCATAGCTTAATAACTGTTCTTCTTGGTCGGTTGACACTCGGCAGTACGCTGCCATCTTCAATTTCTGCACTGACTGTGCTGTTCCTGATTCCGCAGTCGAAATCTGCTTTGCTGGTATAACAGTAATGCTTCTTGCCATTTTTAACCACCTCCTCAATCACTGTCTGTTCCATAATGTTCAAGCCCTGCAATTCGACATCATCAATCCTTATCCCTTTACACGCCTTGACTCCCTTTTCAATGTAGGTGCTGCAAAGCCATTGGATTTTCTTCTTGTAAACCTGTCTGCGCCGGAGCGTTTTTCCGCAGTAAGGACAAATCAACATTCCACTTAGGGGATAGCGGTTTTGGAACTTCATTGTGCTGTCCTGCCCGATATTCCTGTCGCGCTTCCTCTGTTCCCTGACTTCCTGCACCTTTTCCCATACCTCCGGCGATACAATTGGCTCGTGATTTTCCGAAATGTAATAACTCTGCACTTCCCCATTGTTTTTCCTTGTATGGTTTCTTTTATTTTCAGGGGTGTAATACTTCTGCAGATGAAAATCCCCTTTGTATTTCTCATTGCAAAGCATCCCATTGATGGTCCCGCTTTCCCATGTAGTTCCCGTCACCGTTTTCACGCCCAGGTAATCAAGCAGCTCCCCAATCCTTGACGAGCCAACATTCATTAGATAAAGGTCAAAAGTCAGACTGACAATTTCTGCTTCCTTTCGGTTTACAATCAAATCCCCATATTCGTTTTTGTCATAACCGAGGAAGCGGGAAGTGGTAATCATCACTTCCCCTCTCTCAAACTTCTTCCGAATGGACCATTTATTGTTTTCACTCATGCTTCTGCTTTCTTCCTGAGCAAAAGAAGCGAGGACGGCAAGCATCATCTCACCGTCCCCTGATAGAGTGTTAATGTTCTGTTCTTCAAAAAAAATACCGACACCCAGTTCCTTCAGTTCTCTTGCGAACTTTAGAACGGTGACGGTATTTCTCGCAAACCTCGATATAGATTTTGTAATAATCAGGTCAAACTCTCCTGCCCTTGCCTTCTCCATCATTCTCTGGAACTGTGGTCGGTTCTCACAATAACCGGATATGCCTTGATCAGCAAATACTCCGATAAATTCATATTCTGGATTTCCGGTAATCAGTCTCTCATAGGTTTCCATCTGGTTTTCAAGAGAGTCTTCCTGTCTTTTGCTGTCTGTAGATACTCTGGCATAAGCACAAACCCTTTTCTTTTGTAAGACCGAAGCTGGTCGTTTGTTAATCACTTTTACTCGCACGTTACATCACTTCCTTCAAAAAACCTTTTCTGGAACTCCTGAATCCTTCGGAAAATGGCTTGTGCATCCTCTACCTTGTCAATGCACACCACATCCA
>CAOXUF010000189.1 GCA_948560485.1 uncultured Eubacterium sp. | reverse complement strand
TATTTCAACTGTACTGTCATCAGTTCCCCTGCGTACATGAACTGGATCCGTTTGCGGAATTCCCCCTCTTCAAACCTGTCTGCATAAGTCACCTGAAACTTTTCCCCTATCTTTTTATATTCCTTAATCCTGTCAATACGGAAAATCGCAGGGTAGCCATATTTATGTGCATATCGTCCATCCTCATTCTTTTCAACAATAAACGCATTCAGATAAAAGTAATACTCTGAGAAAAGGACTGCCATAGGCTCTATCATGCGTGTGACGGCTTCTTTTGAATGATCTGCACGGAAATATTGAATTTCAATTATGTTATGGTCTCTTATTTCTGTCCCGATATGCCAGAGCCTGTCCTGAATGTAAGTCTTATGGCGCAGTTCCACATAGTGAAACTGCTCGTTTGAAATCAATTCTTTGACCAGCTTCATATTTTTTAATGGGACACAGCCATCTACCATCTTTCTTAAAATACCGCCTATCTCCTTTTTGGTAAAAGCCCGGCTTGCAAGCAGGATTTTGCTCACGGCAAGGATTTCGCTGTTTGACATCATTGAGCTCTCTGCCCCCGTCATGACAAAGCCTTTGCAACTCCGGTCATACTTAACCTTTCTCCCATCTGACGCCCCTTCTGTCCTTCGCTCATCCAGAAAACTGCGGACATCATCTATATCACGCTGAATGGAGCGTTCATCCACACCAAACTTCTTTGCTTTTTGTGATTTGTTAACAATCCTTCCCTCACTCAAACAGGTGTAGATATCGAGAACACGATTGTTCTTGGAAGATTTTTCTTTGGTCATAAAAAGTCTCCTTGAATTATCTTATACTCATAAATATTTTTCTTTCCACTTCTTTTCATATAAAACCATATCATCTGTATGATCTTCATAATCAAAGTCTGTTTTCATTGCACCATTCTTTTCCACTCTCATTGTAAGGGACGACCATTTGTCTTTGTCAGCCAGTTTTGCCCGCTCTTTCGAAATTATTTTGTCAATATCCATAAATAGTTTTATTATTTGTCCCTTTGTAATCCCCTGTAAATGAAAGCAATCAAAATACTCGCCTTCCTCATTTTGAGTATAAAATTTCATGCTGTAACTTCCTTTTGTGTATCCCACAAAATAAATCACCCGTTTCCAATCTTCGGGCAAATAATCCTGAAGTCTGTCAAATATCTCCTGAAAAATTTTATCGTTCATAATTATATCAATTCCTTTCGTTTCACCCAGACACATAATATGATGAAAACAGCTTACCCTTTTCAACTTTTATGTCCCATCCCCATTTGGAAAAATTCTAATACTTTCCTCACCCTCAATGCTATATGTAACTACAATGGCCAATGGCCTTCTGGAACCATCCTCATAGACAGGTTCTACCTTATATTCAACTACTTTTCCATCCTTTACTTCTCTGGCAAGCGAATTCTCGAAATTTTTGAAGTCATTTCTGTTTACTGTTGCATCTTGTGGAATCATATTTTCCAGTCCATTAGAACCATCAAACTGGTCTCCAATCAAGTGCCCTCTGTCATCGCCTTCCCTTTCATCCCCCTTCCCAATATCCTTGATCGAATCCTTTATTTGCAGCCTGCCCTCACGCTCCTTTAAATGCAGTGTTCCTTCGGCCGAAATAATACTTCCGTTTTCACTGGTCTTATACTGATATCCGTTAATCTCATATTCATTGCTTGGCACCAGTTCATTACCAGAGCGATACAATTTTCCGTTATCATCATAATAACATATTTCCTGCTCTTCTGAACTCTCTGGCTCCAGTTTTTTCACTTCATCAAAAGTTTCAGAACCGGCTCCATCCTTTCTGTCTGTTAAATCTTCTTTTTCAAATAAATTATCCCAAAACCCCTGTGCCTCCTGAAAAGAAGTCCCTTCTTCAGGTTTAATCTGCTTAAATTCATTGGTATCCTGCGGAGTTTTAATATCTCTAATCTCTCTTGGCGAACCAATTTCCGACATCAAAGCAGCCTCCCTTCCCGCCTGTAGATTTCTGTAAAACGACAAAATAAATCTCTGTAATCCTTATCTCTTAATGCCTGCTCATTAACAATCAGCCCCAACAACAAATCAATTTGTGTTTTGCTATAGCCCCTGACATCCGGCTCTAACGCATCCACTACATAATTTGCCCACTCCCTGATATCGCTATATTTTCTTGACTGTTCTATCGCTTCGCTTGCATGAAGGAAATCATAAATAAGTGCTCTCAAAGATTTAAGGGCCGTTTCACTTTCCGCTTTCAGATATTCAATAAATTCGCATTTAACAGAAGTAGAAAGTTGCGACCTTAAAACATCCTGCCTTAATCCCTGAATATCCACTCTGTCCCCTTTTCTATATATTTCCTTATTCATAATACATTCCAAAAGTGATCGTTCCACTTTTGCATTGTCAACAGCGGTAATGGGTATCCCTTCTTTGGAATCCGATATCTGAAACTGCCCGGAGCCATCAAATTTATCAATCTTACAAAGAACTGGCTCCACCCAGTCATTTTGATAAATTGCCGCAACCCCTTTTTCCAGCCTCGTAAGTTCCGCAATCTGGCTGTCATTTAAACTGGCAGCCTTTCCGACAAGCTCCCTGTCAGAAAAATCCGGCAGCCGTAAAATAATTTTAGTATTAGTATTTCTAATCACAGACATATCAAGCAAACCTGGAGCTTGATCTGCTATCACAAACCCTTCTCCATAGGTTCTCATCTCAGCAATCGAATTCGCCAGCATTTCTACCGACTTCCCAAGCCAATTCGCTCCTTCATTGGATTGCGCAGTGGATGTCCTCTTCAAAAGATTATGCGCTTCTTCCAAAACAGTAATATGCTTTAGTCCATCATTCGTATTCGCCCCGGCGCTCCGCTGCTCCATTCTATATTCTTGAAGCTTTAAAACAAGTAATCCCATAATAAGCGATTTTGTTTCCGAAGATCCCACCCTGCTTAGGTCAACAATGGCATTACGATCAAACAGTTCATTATCATTGATATCATCCGCATTAAAAATCAGTCCGTTTATGCCATTCGTCAGTGATCGTACCCTCGTCACAAGAGAGCCTGTATAATCGCCTTTATTGTCATCAGAATAATCACTCTCATTCAGGACAATCTTGATCTGACTGACAACATCATTAAAGGTCGGGAAAAGCACCGCATCATATTTATTCGTAGATTTTTCCAAATCCCATCCGCATGACATATAGGCCCGCTCAACAGAATCTTTTAAAATGGCAGGCATTGCGGCATACATCGGCCAGCAGACATTAAAAATCTCTATCAGTCTGTCCAGGTGCTCCAAGATATGCGTGTGTTCTGGAAACTTGAAAGGATTGATCCGCAGCATCTGAATCCCCTTCATATTCGGATTCGTGCCAAATGTCTTAACCTCACGGAACATTCCTAATGCCGTTTTGTATTCTCCCTTGGCAGGCTCCACAACAAGGAAAGTTACTCCTTCTCTTCGTAGCTTTGCCAACATTTGATACACAGTGTTAGATTTTCCAGAACCTGTAGAGCCAGTGACAAAAGTATGCATGGTCAGACTGTCTACATCGAGCTCCATAGATACATTTGTCTCCTGTCCGAAATTATAGATGCTTCCCAACCTTATTATGCTTCCTTTAGATAAATTCCTTGTAATTATTTCCGGTGCGAATTGCGCATGCTCTACTACAGCAAGACCCCTGACAGAATGCCTTGGAAACCCCATATGAATTGCCAGTTCATTCGTACTTACCAGTGCAGAGGGATTGACTGAAACATACCGTTCCCTGTCATAGCTGAATCCTCTGTAAAGAAAATGTGGATGGAGAAAATTTTTGATATAGGGTAATACATTTTTCAAAGCTCCCTCATCAGTCCATGAATTGATCGCACTTCTTTCTATGCCGCTGTCTGTGCCCGCTATTACGGATTTATATGTATTAGCTGCCGTTTCTGTCTCTGCCGCCGTTTCTCCCAGAAAATAAGATGCAAAGTTCCACATACCAAAACTCTCACATTCTTCTATTCTTTCCAAATGCTTTGCTATTCTCTGTAATGTCAGATTTAGAGTCATATTCTTTGCATCCAGCGTAACTCCTTTTGATGAACCAAAGGTCTCCGTCATTGATGTCGTATTCACCAAATTAAAGGAATCACCAGAAGTATGGGAAGTACTCACATTACTGCCTGTACCCACACTTACAGAGTTGCCCTTTGAAGTACTTTCACTCTCATTTGTCCCCCATGTTTTACTATCGCCATGGCTATAGCCTTTTGCATCGCTAAAACCATGTGACAAAGTTCTGGAAACTGAATCAGAAACCGATTCCGTATGACTTTTCGTTTCAGAATTGGAGTGACTATAACCTGCATTTGCATTAAGCAAGCCGAAAAATCCACCCGATCCACCTGCATAAACTGTATTCGTATCTGTCCTGCTGGTTCCATCAGATGTCCCTGTCGTATGGGTCTTGCCATTCGCAACAGAATCAGATAGGGTATAGGTGCGAGAATCCGTATCCGTCATTCCTCTTGTGCGGCTTGATCCTGCCGTTGTCGTATTTGTATCTGTCTTTGTATCTGTACGTGTACTTGAAATACCGCGGGTTTCGGTTTTTGATGTACTTCTTGTCACCCCCTCACTGTTCCCAACAGAAGAGCTCTCACTGTCTGAAACCGAAAAGTTAATCTGCATATTGGCAAAAGGGGATATCTGCGTATAAATCTGTTCATATTCCCGCTTTCTGTGCATCAACTCTTCCTGCCCGACACTATCCGCAATGAACACAGCAGTATAGCTCTTTCCCTGCATAGCATACACGAATTTTTCCAGTCCCTGGATAAAATCTTTATTAGATGCCGCTTCTTCTTTCTGCTTATAATCCGCAATACAGGTTACGCTGGAAATGCAGCCAACCTTTAATGAATCCATATCTTTCTGCATTTCTTCATCATAGTACTCTGTAATGCGGCTTCCCGGAAAAAATCCTAAAAGTGTCTGTCTGAGCATTTGGAACAGCGTGCCTGCTGAATTGTCCCCAACAGGTCTTGCTCCCAAATAAAAATCTGTCTTCCCGCCATCACTTTTCAGCATCAGAACAAGCGTACAGATCGGAAGAGCGTCGTGTAGGG
>CAOXUF010000188.1 GCA_948560485.1 uncultured Eubacterium sp. | reverse complement strand
ATGATTGGTAAAATCATGAAATTCTTTGTTAGTTCGTTGCTTCAATAATTTTTCTGAAAGCTGCTGATGATTTGGATGGGATAAACTCCACTATTTCATATTGGGCAATTTTTTCTTTGAAAAATGGGTCTTGCTCCATAATCTGTTCCGCTTCCTGTCTTGTTTCACAATTACAGAGAATTATTCCTCCTGTCCGTGGAACTTTTCTTCCGGAACAAATAAATTTTTTTATACTGTAGTTTTCTTCCAAATAACTAATATGTGCCGGTAACATTTTTTCAACTTCCTGAATTGGTTTTACATAGGTCAGATTAAAGATAAACATATTGTACCTCCTGTCAAAACGTGTTAGAATAATAGTGACCGCAGTCAGTGACTATGGTCACTATTTTAATCATCGCCATCTATATTGTCAATACTATTTTATAAGGAGCTTAATCATGGAACTGAAAAAATCACGCAAAGACAGGGCTGCTGATACGAAAAACAAAATATTTGAAACAGCAGTTACCCTTATAAAAAGCAAAGGATACAACAATGTTACTATAAGTGAAATTTGCCAGACAGCAGGATTGGCAAAAGGATCTTTTTATGTTCATTACAACTCCAAGGAAGATATTGTAAGGGAAAGTTATTATGCTGATATGGGAACCTATATTTGCACTCATTACAATGAATTTGTAGCATCCAATCCCAATAAATCTGTAATTGAACGTATTGCCTACTTTTTAAATCTGGAATTTGAATTTGCAGAATATGCCGGATATGAACTTACCTGCTTAGCTTATTCACTAAATCTTAGTGCATGTGTACCTGGGCCGTCCGAACATTTTAGCAAACGATACTTTATCAATATATTGCTGGATGAGATAGAATTAAGTTTAGAATATTCATCCTCCGACTTTTCATGCAACGAAATTTTCAATTATTTTGAAAGCATAGTAAGAGGCACAATGGCTACATGGTGCTTCTCCAATAACTCCTTTAACATTGTTGAACAGGGAAAAAAATATATCAAACAGGCAATTTTCAGCATTTACCACTAAAAGTATCAGCAGGAGAACCGTGGATGGCTCTTCTGCTGATTTTTCATTATCTCAATAATGCCATACTTCCTGTCAATTTATTGATCTTCTTTTTTGCGCCACAAATAGCGATTCCAAAGTAATTCAGTTCTGCTTCCGGAACACCTTTCATCTTCTCAATAAACTCATCGTAGGTCTTACACCCCTGCGCCAGATCAGAAAAATCAACTACCGTCAAATCCGCAAATTCCGGCTCATACAGTTTTTCACGAATAGTCTTAATCACTTCCACATTACCTTTTAAGATTGGCACTGGAAATTCAATAATCCCCAAATGCCCGTTACCCGTTCTGTCATACACATCTACACCTACAACCTCCGGCATCTGTTTCCCCAGCGTGATACCCATAATTGCCGCAGTATTTGCTATAATACCAAGCGGCAGATTTTCATCAATCACCATAACACATTTCTCATTCTGTAAATTCATTTTTCATGTCCTCCTTTTGATAACAGCGGTAAAGATATGCTCTACAAAAGCCTACCCGCTCATATCCTTCCGGCAACTCATCCCGTTCCGGTATGTCTGCCAGTATCTGTGTAACTCCTTTTTCAACCGAAAATCGCACAATATCTTCTATGTTCACACACGGCATTTTCCCGTCCAATAGGAATAATAGTCCCTGCCGCTTTATGCCGATAACCGTGTCCGCATCTGTCATAACATATTCTTCATTCTTCCCTGATCTGTTTTTAAGGAACAGCCTGACTTGCTGCTTCCCTTCAATACACAAATTTCCTATGAAATTCCATTCAGCAACTACGCCACATTTTTTTAGTCCATATCCATTATCTGTAAGTATGGAACTCAGATAGTAATTGGTATGCTCCACAATACGGAACACACAATCCATTCCGCTCTGACGGCTAATTTCCTCACATTTCCGTATGTTGTCATGAATATCCCCCTGAGAAAACTTGTAATACAGCGGATAAACCATAAGATGCCTATCCATTTTTTTCAATATCCATCCTTGAAAAATCCGTGTTTCCCTATCAGGAAACAGACTGATAATCTGCTCCTCTACTCTTATAGCGGGATCATTCATTTTCCCTACTCTCCTTTCCGCTATATTCAGAAAGGAAAAGCCCTGCTACTGCCATAACCGTCCCTACAAGGGAAACCCACGTTACTGGCTCTTTCAACACCAAGACAGATGTCACAACTGTTATAACGGGAACCATGTAAATATAAACGCTGGTTTTAACTGCCCCAAGTGCCTTTACCGCAAAATTCCATGTAACAAAACAAAATGCAGATGCCCCCAATCCCAGATACAGAATATTAAGCAGATGTGCCATATCAGCAAACCTTTCCAGCCCAATTTCAAAATCGAAAAAGAATAATGCCGGAACCATAAAAAGGATACCATAAAAAAATGTCCTACGTGTGGTAAGAATGACTGGATAGCCAAAGCTGCTGATCTTCCTCGTCAATATGGAATAGCACGCCCACACAAAAGCTGCAAGGACTGCCAGTATATCTCCTGTTGGATTCAGTTCCAGTCTGGAACCGTTAAAGCTGATCAGTGCAACTCCTGCCATTGCCACCACGAATCCAAAGAAGAAATTAGCCCGTAGCTTTCCTTCCGACCTCAAAAATAATCGTGACAGTATCGCTGTAAAAAAAGGTGCAACCGATATGATAACACCTACGTTGGAAGCCATTGTATATGTAAGGGCAATGTTCTCCAATAGATAATACAAACATATTCCGCACAGCCCCGCCAGCACAAAAGTCACTTCCTGTCTGCAATCCCCAAGTTTCATCCGGTGAGGACAGACTAAAAGCAATGCCGCAAATCCCATGACAAAGCGAAAGAACAGAATCTCCACTGGCTTAAAATCTACAAGCAGAACTTTAGTGGATATGAATGTTGTTCCCCATATGATAATTGTGAACAGCGCCGCCAAATGACCGACTGATCTTCTACTCTCCATGCTGTCCACCGTCCCTGTCTTTTTCCATGAATATTTCACGGTAAGCCCCCGGTGCAAGTCCTATGAACTGGTTAAAATAATTCGTAAAATGGCTCTGGTCTGAAAAACCTGTCCTTATTGCCGCCTCCACAGGGGGAATCCCTTCAGACAGCAGTTTTTTTGCTTCATTGATACGGATTGTCTCAAGGTAACGGTACGGCGTAACTCCCTTTTCTTTTGTAAAAGCCCGCAGCAATGTTGACTTGCTAAGCTCTGCACATCGACAGATCTGGTCTAAATAAATGCGCTCCGTAAAATGTTCGCCCATATATTCACAGGCTTTTTCAATCTCCTGCCTGCACTCCGGGATGCAGCTTTCAAAGGGCTGTCCGTAATTCTGAATAAGATACGAAAGCAGGAACAACAGTGTTTCCTCCTTCCCAAACTCCCCCGTTCCTTTCATGACCATCTCGTGAAGCGAACGCAGGTGGCAGGCTACCTCCTCATCATAAACAACATTTTTTGAAAATCCCGGAAGCTCCCGTTTCCCCGTGACTTCTTCTGCCAAATCGAGCATAATCTCCTTTGAAATGTTGAACCCCCGGTAATCAAATGTCCCTCCGTCACTCTGAACGCAGGCATGACTATCCCCCGGATTGAAAAGTACGATACTACCTTCCTCTATGGAATATTCTCTGTCTCTGCAGGAAAGCACTCGCTCCCCCTTCTCCACAAACCCTATAACATAATGCTCATGAAAATGGCTCGGAAACGGCTGTACGATTCCCTCAAAACGGTATGCCTCAATCCTTAATTCATCATCATATACCACTGTTCTTGTTTCTTTCTTCATGTAGCGTTCCTCCTTATCGCAATTATTTTACCCTTTATCTTAAGATACGTCTTGTAAAATATCTTCATTTTTCAAATTCAGTCACTTTATTTCTGTAGGTGCTATTAAAATATTTCTTACTGCTATTTAGAACTGGTTTTCATAGAAAAAATCACCGCTTAAATGTATAGAATTATATCAAAATCAAAAGTATTGATAAATCCTCTGCACAAATGACTGCTTTTATGGTATGATACAAATACGTTTTTTCTAGGAAAATTAGCATTTCACAAGTGGAAAAGCGAAATTGTTAAAGAAAGGAAATTAACATTTAATTATGAATTTGAACGATTTAAAAAGAATAGAAAAGCTACCTCATCTCTCTGCTTTTTCTTCCGAACAACTAATCACTGAGCTAAGTCTTTATGAACGTGTTCTGATTACAACAGATGATGTAGGCTTTGTACCAGCTACATATGACGGTGATATACCATATGTTTGTGTAAGCAATGATGTAAAAATGCTTCATGAATTTTGTCAATCAGAAAAACCTATAATGCTTCCATGTTCGAATTGTCATGATGATCGGCCTTTCAAGCAATTCCAAGGGTGGAATCCAAGAAAATCCATTATTTCTAAAAGTGCTGAATCAAAACATAAATATACTCCTTCTGAATCTTCTGTTAATTCGGCATCTTCAATGGATAAAGAATCAGAAAAATATAACATGTTTAATCCAACACCAAATAAACCCCATTACAAATTTGGCGAAGAACGTCTTGCAGATATTGACCAATCACAATTTCAGGATTACCCTTGGGATATGTATGTTTGTGAATGTGGAAATCAATGTAAAAGAGGGATTTTAGACAATATATTTGAACTTCGAAAAGACTTTATCTGTACCCTAGATAAAAAGCATAAAAATTTTGTGAACTTTATTATAATTGCTGCTGTAACAGAAGAACCTGATGAGATGAAATCTTACTATAAAAGACAACTTGCAGCTCAAGCCAGGGATTCAACCACAGTCATAGCAAGAACCAGCGAGGAACAACAAGCTGAAGATTTATATAATAAATATTTCAATTCTCTTTTCTTAATTAAAGTGGGACAATACCCGTCATTAAAGGATTTGCAACTATTTGATACGAAGAAATATAGAAATGTTTTAAGAAAGAACTACAAAGATTATACTTTGGCATTAGCTTTATATGCTGATGGCATTGGAGCTGGTTCTTTTGTATACCTCCGACGCATACTAGAACATTTTGTTGAAGAAGTCCACTTAAGCTGTATAAAACAATGCGATGAA
>CAOXUF010000187.1 GCA_948560485.1 uncultured Eubacterium sp. | reverse complement strand
ATGTAAATCTTAAATATGTTTTGTGGCAAGATGGTGCATTTTCTGTACACATCACGCTGACAACGAAATGCCGCCGTCACGACAATTACAATTTATAAGTTTGCGATTTGTGGTGGTGGGAAGAGATATAAAAGGAATACACTTGAAAACATTGAATTTCATAAACGGATTTGTATATAAAAAAGAAGTACGTAATTAAAACTAAAATTTGATTTCCGAATCAAATTTTAAGGATTCACGGAGGAGAATTCAAATAAAGAATTCTCCGTAGTTGTATCCTGTGTTTTAAATTACTTACTTCTTTTTTATATCTACAAATGTTTATGAAATTCAGTTTCCAAGTGTATCCTTTTATACTCAAACCACCTCAACAAACCGAAATTTTTATTTTGCATCTTTTTTCAAAACTCCCAGCAGCAGTGCTGTAACAATAGAGCCAATAAGCCATGCAACAATATAAAGCAATGGATTACCAACAGTCGCAAATACAAATATACCACCATGTGGTGCCATTAAAGTACATCCAAACAATGCTGATAAAAATCCTGCTACACCTGCACCTGCCATTGTTGCAGGAATTACGTGCAATGGATCTGATGTTGCAAATGGAATTGCACTCTCTGTAATAAAGGAACAT
This sequence comes from uncultured Eubacterium sp., assembly GCA_948560485.1. Next base: position 4,515 of record CAOXUF010000187.1, on the reverse strand, counting down.
CCCATGACTACATTTGAAACAAATGCTCCTCGTTCATCCCTTGTAAACTTTTTAGGAAACAACCTGCTTGCAATAGCTATTCCAACAGGCGGGACCATACCTCCAACCATAACCGCTGCCATCGCAATATAGCATGCCTGCACTGCCGGATCAGATGCTGCCTTGCCATTTTCCATCATCTGTGCTGCTGTTGCCAGCATTCCTGTACCGAACACATATGCTGCTTTATTTATCGGTCCTCCCATATCTATAGCCATCATGGCTGCAACAATTAATCCTAATACCGTAATCAGCCCTGCGTGGGAAAGACTTGTAAGCATATTGCTCAGTCCTGTATTAATCAAACCAATCAAAGGATTAAAAATCATACACATAAGAATTCCAATAATAAGTATGCCAGCTAACGGATAAATAAGTGTTGGTTTAATACCATCTAACGCTTCCGGAAGTTTGTCACAGAGTTTCTTCAGCGCCAATACAATAAAGCCTGCAAGAAAGCCTGCTAAAATTCCCCCAAGAAAACCTGATACTGTGTTACCACCGCCTTTACCAACAAAAGCAAAATTGGCAATAAATCTGGAAAATCCATCTAGTGAATCTACATTATTTCCAAAAACAAAACCTGTCAGAACTGCATTGCCGCTCGTTGCCAACAGCCCTCCTGTAAAACCAACTGCAAGCCCTGGTCTGTCCGCAATAGAATATGCGATATATCCTGCAAGTACAGGAACCATAAGGTTCATAGACAGACCACCAATATATTTAAATAATGCCGACAGCGGGGTGCACTGACCAAAATTCGAGCCACCGGTTGTTCCGTATCCACAAATGGTATCAATCAGGAATGCAATTGCGACCATAATACCTCCACCGATAACAAACGGTAACATATGAGATACACCACTCATCAGATGCTTATATGCTGTGTGTCCAATAGATTCTTTCTCCCCTAAGCTTCTTTCTTTTACTTCATCTGCTCCACTTTCAAAAACCGGTGCATTTCCACTGACAGCCTCACTAATTAATTTTTCTGCTTTATTAATTCCATCTGCCACCTTTGTAACAACAACACGTTTTCCTGCAAAACGCTCCATTGGAACCTTTGTATCTGCTGCAACAATAATGCCCTCTGCCTGCTCAATTTCATCTGCTGTAAGAACATTTTTTGCACCACCGGAACCTCTTGTTTCCACTTTTACCCGATAACCCATTTCTTTTGCCTGTTTTTCAATTGATTCTGCTGCCATATAAGTATGGGCAATTCCCGTAGGACAACCTGTAACTGCTAATACTAATTTTGCTGAATCCACATTCTTTGTTTCTTTACTTTCCGTCCTTCCTTCTTTTTCTCTTTCTGCAAAATCAATTATCTCTAAAAATTGCTCCACTGTCTTAGCATTTTTTAAATTGTCAGTAAACTCTTCATTCATTAATAATACAGAAAGCTTACTTAAAACATTTAAATGAATATTGTCTTCTGTATTTGGTGCTGCAATTAAAAAGATTAAGTGTACCGGTTCACCATCAAGAGAATCAAATGAAACTCCCTCTGGAACTACCATAGCCGCCAGACCCGGTCGATTAACCGCATCAGATTTACAGTGCGGAATTGCAATTCCGCAACCAATACCCGTTGTTCCTTCCTCCTCCCTTGCATAAACTCCCTGACGGTAAGTTTCCACATCGTCAATTTTCCCACTTGCATTCATAAGTTCAACCATTTTATCTAAAACATCCTTTTTGTCCGATGCATGTCCGTTTAGATGAATACTCTTAGAATCCAGTAGATCAATAATTCGCATTTTTTCTTCCTCCTTATAGTTTACATTGTATAAATCATTTATAAGTTTCTTACTCCTCTTTAACTCACTCAATAACCGCCCATATAGTTTTAAAAAGGAACTTTGACTCAAAAAAGATTTCTTTTATTTTCCTGTTACTTTTATTCTATAAGTTTAATTATTATTTTTCAATTTGTACAAAGCCGGAATATTGCACTAAAGTTCGTGCAATATTTAATGAATAATTAATTTTATTTTCTTTTGTGTTATTCTCTTAAATTATTTGTTAACTTTTTGTGTAATCTATAGAATAAATATTTGTTTTCTGCTATGATAATTTTCGGTATGAAACAAAAGCTATCGGAGGTGATACGTATGAATATTTTATTCTTTTTGACACCGAAAGAAAATGTGGCACATATTGAAGACAGTGACACTCTCCGTCAGGCATTGGAAAAAATGGAACACCGCGGTTATGCCGCTATCCCTATACTTACAAAGGAAGGAAAATACATAGGAACTGTTACAGAAGGTGATATGCTTTGGTACTTAAAAAATCATGGTTTTCCAAGTTTAAGGAAAATGGAGAAGTTTTCAATTATGGAAGTTGACAGACACCGTGACAATAAGGCTGTAAACATTTCAATCTCGATGGAAGGTCTGGTAGACAAAATTACAAATCAGAACTTCGTTCCAGTCGTTGACGACAACAATGTTTTTATCGGAATAATTACAAGAAAAGATGTCATTTTATATTTATCAAACAAGGATTTAGTCGAAGGATAAATTGAAAAAATTATAACAGGCAGAGGTTTATGAAAATTACAGTACACAGAAATGAACTCTATAATTTTCATAAACCTCTGCCTATTCTTATATTCTAATCCAGTATTACCCCAACGCAACATCCAGCATCATCATTACTGTAAAGCCCAATGAAAAGAGTAACGTTCCCACATTAGAATGTTTTCCTTCAGACATCTCCGGTATTAATTCCTCTACTACTACATACAGCATTGCACCTGCTGCAAAGCTCAACAAATATGGTAATGCCGGTACGATAAAACCCGATGCCATTACTGTAATCAACGCAGCTACCGGTTCTACTGCCCCGGATAATGTACCATATAAGAATGCCCTGCCTTTTCCGATTCCTTCTGCTTTAAGGGGCATTGATATAATAGCTCCTTCCGGAAAATTCTGAATAGCAATTCCTATCGCAAGTACCATAGCTCCCATTATGCTAATCCCGCTATTTCCTGAAATCACCCCGGCAAACACCACACCTACCGCCATCCCCTCCGGAATATTATGTAGCGTTACGGCAAAGACAAGCATTGTCGTTTTTTTTAACTGTACTTTTGGTCCTTCCGATTCCTCACTATCCAGATGTAAATGCGGAACTGCTTTGTCTAAAATAAGCAAAAATAATATTCCACACCAAAATCCGATAAAAGCAGGCAAAAACGAAAATTTCCCCATGCCTGACGATTGCTCTATCGCAGGAATAATTAAACTCCAGATAGATGCTGCAACCATTACTCCGGATGCGAATCCCGTCAGTGCTTTTCTTACTTTATTATTTAGTTTATTTTTCATAAACAGCACACAGGCGGCACCTAATGTTGTTCCAAGAAAGGGAATGAAGATTCCTTCTGCTATTTGTAATGTCATATTTCCTCATATAATGCATTTTTTGATGCATCAGACACTCCTTTCTAAATTTAATAAAAACAATTATTTTATTATCTACTCTTATAGTATTCTAACATAAAGTTTTCGATACACAAACACATGTATAACTTATTTTCCAATATTTGGATGGTATGGATTTTATATATAAGACAACAATATTTGTGTAAATTGTTTTAAAGCTTTTGCTTTTAAAAAACACAAGGAGGGACAAATATGGAATTATCAGAAAAGGAACTTTCAGTAGTTCAGGATTTATTAAACGAAGAAGAATTGTTAGTAAAAAAATTTAAAATGCTGGCAAACCACAGTCAGGATGAAACAGTAAAACAGCAGATGCTTGATATTGCTGATAAGCATCAGGGTCATTTTAACGCTATTTATTCTTATTTAAATTAACCAGGAGGTCATTATGGAAGAGATTTATACAGAAAAAGAGATTTTAGGGGATGCCCTCAACACAGAAAAAAATGCTACAAATTTATATAATTTAAGTGCAAACGAGTGTGTTCATGAAAACCTTCGTTGTACAATGATGGATTTACTTCAGAAAGAGCATGAAATTCAAGTCGATGTATTTAATCAGATGCACACAATGGGATATTATCCTACTCCTGCTGCTGAATCTAAAAAAATGCAGGATGCAAAGGCTAAATTCGAATGCGGATATAAAGCTATTTAGTTTACCACTCACTTTTTTTCAAATTAAAAGGACTGCTGCATAATGCAACAGTCCTTATGTTTTTTAACAATTTATTTTTTTATTTTAACTTTCTTTACTACAGACCATTTCTTACTATAGTATTTTGCTTTTCCAACAGTCCTATAAGCCTTTGCTCTGACATAAAGCTTTTTCTGTTTTTTCAATTTCTTATCTGTTACAGTAATTTTCGCTTTTTTTACTGTCTTAGAAACAAGTACTTTCTTAAACTTCTTTGTTTTTGAAAACTGAACTTTATATCCTGTTGCACCTTTTGTTTTCTTAAGTGTAAGTTTAACTTTCTTTGATGTTTTTTTCTTAAGTGCCTTTCTGACTTGTGTT
>CAOXUF010000186.1:1751-5153 GCA_948560485.1 uncultured Eubacterium sp. | reverse complement strand
GTTGTACCTAAAAAGGAGGGACAGATAAGGCCATATCGGGAGTGGCAGGAGATTGTGAGGCAGGATACGGATAAACTAATCCTAATGGACAACAATATCCTTGCCTGTGAGCATGGGATATCCCAGTTAGAGGGTTTGATCGGGAGTGGATATCGGATTGATCTTAATCAGGGGATGGATGCCAGGTTGGTTGATGATAGGGTGGCAGATATACTGTCACAGCTGGATTGGATTAGGTTTATTCGTTTTTCATGCGATCAGCACTTGCAGATAGACCCGATAAGAAAAACGATAGAACTCTTGGGGAGGCACGGAGTAAGGCCATATAGGATCTTTGTATATCTGCTCGTCACGCCGGATCTGGAGGAGGCGTCGGAACGGGTAGAGGCCCTGAAAAGATATAAGGGGATCAACCTGTATGCGCAGGCCGAGCGGAATGCGCGTTTAGGGATCATCCCAAACGCTGGGCAGTTGGAATTTCAGCAGCGTTACGTGTACAGTGGGCGATATCGGGCGGAGACATGGCAGGAATATTGCAGGAGGAAAAATATAATTAATGAATGCAATTATGAAATATCCAGGAAGTAAATGGTCTATTGCAGAATGGATTATCAGCTTCTTCCCGGAGCATCACAGCTATCTGGAGCCATATTTCGGTAGCGGCGCCGTGCTTTTTAACAAACCAAGAAGCAATATCGAGACGGTAAATGACCTGGATGGCAATGTTGTCAATCTGTTTGAGTGGATTAAGAAAGACCCGGAGAAACTAGCCCATGAGATATATTATACACCATATGCCAGGCAGGTTTATGAGGATGCATTTGCACAAGTACCGGGAGACAGGTTACAGAGAGCAGTCAATTTTTATATACGCCTAAATATGGGACATGGCTACCGCACTTCCGGGAAGAAAGTAGGCTGGAAAAATGACATACAGGGAAGGGAAAGGGCTTATGCGGCACAAGATTGGTGCTGCTTGCCGGAAAAGATTATGGAGGCAGCAGAGCGCCTACGAGGAGTGCAGATAGAAAACAGTCCGGCAGCAGGACTGATCGAAAGATTTAACTACAAGAATGTTATGATCTATTGTGACCCTCCTTATGTGCTTAATACCAGGCGGGGGAAACAATACCGGTATGAGATGGAGGACAAAGACCATAACGAGCTACTGGATGTATTGCTTGCCCACAAAGGCCCTGTACTGTTATCGGGATATGACAATAATCTGTACAGGGACCGGTTAAAGGGATGGTACCGGGAAGAAACATATTGTTATTCTACTGCCAGCAGTAAGAAAAAAGAGATGCTGTGGATGAACTTTGAATTGTTTGGGCAGATGACAGTGTATGACTATATGGAGGATTTGGATAATAAAGAAAAGGGGAAATATGAAGAGATTGACAGTAAATAAGAATGTGTCTGAAATGGGGATGCTTGACGCTGCAAGAAGCAGTTGCCGCATTGAAAGAATTAGAGAAAGGATAGGGAAATGGCTAAAAGGACACCAGAGAATTGCGGAATCATAAAAAAGTTTGGGGAACCGGGGAAAGACGGAAACAGCAAATGCATGGGATTTGGAATATCAGAGGATAACGATGAACCATGCGAACCTTGTAAGAGGTGTAAATATTGCACAAGTTATACGGAGGATTGAAAGAATGAGCATGATTTCAATTTATTTTGGCCATAGATCAATATGAATGATAAAAATATACCACAAATATACAAAGCCTGTTGCCTGAAAGTGGCAACAGGCGGAAAGGAGAGAAATGAGACTGGCGGTGGAAGAGGTAAAGAAAAACCATGAAATGATAATGGATATGTATAAGGCAGGCAGGACCCCGGAAGAGATTGGGGATGCAATAGGATATACTACGATGTCTGTCAATAATATACTTCGGGACCTTGGCGTGAGAAAATACAAAAAGAGAAAGAAGACACTAGATGAAATAGGGCGGCAGGATAGCCTCCCAGTCTATAAGATGGCGAAAGACCGGAGAAAAATAAGACGGATATACATACGTGGGAAGAGATATTTGGATATTACAGACATGTATGTGGGGATATAATGGAAAAGTTTATAAAAAATTTATAAATTGGCATAAAAAATGATACAGAAAAGGGACAAAACGGGACAATTTATGAATAAAGAAATTTTAAGGCAATATAAAAGTTTGCGGATGGAAGCAGAACGTGAAAAACGGCGTATTTCCGCCATGTATGAGGACATAATGGACATGAATCCTGATTGGAAGGAGTCCATGGATGTAGTTACGAAAGGGAAAAAAGGAAAGAAACCTCTTGGCCTATGCACGATAAGAGGGTGCGAAGATAATACAAAAATCAATAGAAAAAGAGCCCTGTTAAGGAAGAGAAAAGCCATCCAGGAAATCAGATTGTCAGAGATAGAGAACATGATTTTGGATGTAGAGGAATACATAAATAGCGTGGAAAATAGCGAGTTTCGGATACTTTTGCGTATGCATTTTATTGATGGAAAGACATGGGAAGAGATCGCGGAAAGCATGGGAGAGGGATACACAGCAGAAGGCTGCAAAAAGAAAATTCAGAGGTTTTTAAGGGAAAATTAAAAGTGTCCCGCCGCGTCCCGAAATAATGTGATAATATATAAAATGAAAAAAGTGTTTCACTTAATTGCTCCCATCAATATGTAAACCGAAATATGGCATTTTTATATTACCAAGAGGCGATATAGAAAAATGCCATATTTTAGTGTATGATGAAGAAAAATGTATTGGGAGGAGAAATGTGATGATACAAATACTTACCTATAAAGGTACAGAGAATCTATTTAAGGAAAACGAGGTAAAAGTAAATCGGATTCATGACGCAGAATCGTTAGATGAATTTGATATTAATATTATTAGTTTAGCAGATGAAGAGTTGTGGAATTATACAGAAAATAGTTATGGCAGTATTAATGATATTGAAGATTTGAAAAGTGTATCTATCATGATTCAAAATAGCAAGGAAGCAATAGTTATAATATTGTTTCCACAAAATATATGTTATGATTTTTACTTCTCATATACTAGAGAAGCGTATTCATATTCAAAAGAGTTAAAAAATATGATTAAAGAATTTAAAGATATAATAGCAGAACTATATTGGCCAATTGGCACTATGAGAATTTATTATGAAAATACTCGAACCAAATTAGGAAGCCAATTTGTTAATGCAGCATTCTATTTTAACGTTATGGAGAATGTTTTACTAAAATCTGATAAAAGTAATAAGCCAACAGCCATAAGACTGGAAAATGTAATTTTATCCACATTGGATTTAAGAAACTACGATCAAATTATTAATTTTTTGAAAGTAATAGGGTTGATTCATGATGAATTGAAAGTACCTGAATGGGTGGAGAATATGAGAATGTTT
>CAOXUF010000186.1:0-1741 GCA_948560485.1 uncultured Eubacterium sp. | reverse complement strand
GATGATGATAAACAATTTGATATTATAGCAGAAAACAATCAGGCGATCACATTGGCAAATGAAAATATATCGGCAGCTATAGAGAGATTGAATAAAAATAATGAATATAAATCTATTTTATTCACAAATGGTGATGAGTTGATAAAAGTGGTATTTGAAATATTGGAAATAATGCTTGGATGGGATTTGTCACATTTTGTAGACCTTAAAAAAGAAGATTTCCTTTTCGAAATGGAAGATATCGTATTTATTGGAGAGGTAAAGGGAGTAACATCCAATGTAAAAAATGAAAATGTTTCCCAATTGGAGGTACATTATCAGGGATATTTGGAGGAACATGAGGAAATAGATGACAAGCAGGTAAAAGCATTATTGATTATAAATCATCAGAGAAATAAACCTCTGGAGCAGAGGGAACCGGTACATGAAAGACAGATAAATCTGGCAAATAAGTATGAGAGCCTTATCGTGGAAACAGCAACACTTTTGAGAATGTTCGAAAAATATCTTGGAGGCAATTTGTCCAGGGAGGAATGTCTGGAATTGCTTAAGACTAATAAAGGTATTTTGCACTAAAAAGGGATAATGATAGTTAAAAAAGGTACTGTCTACTAGGAAGTACCTTTTGAATATATAATAAAAATTTCAAAAATACAGCTTGACATTTAGGTGTGATATAAATATAATAAAGGTGTGATGAAAATTAAGGAGGTGAGAAAAATTGGCCAAGTAGGCAGACCAAGAGTAGATAACCCAAAAACCAATCGCTTTAGCATATGCCTTGATAGAGAGACCGAAGAAAAATTAAAGGTATATTGCCAGGAGCACAAAATTACAAAGGGTGAAGCGATAAGACAGGGAATACATTTACTTTTGCAACAAAAAAGTGATAGCTGACAAGTTTGACGACCAACAGCTATCACTTTCCATCACCAGAGGTTTCCCATCTGATAAATCCATCATATCAGAATGGGGAGCTTCTTTCAAGAACAAAAATATTGAAAGGAGTTTTTAATATGTCAAGAGTCAAAAGTGTATACAAAGCAATAGAAAAAGTAGAATTGAATAAATATTATTCGATAACACTTTCACAGCTACAAGAGATTAGAGAGTGCGCAAGAGGATATTTTGGAGCTATTGGCGATAGTTTTACCTTTGGTTATTTACAAGGTATGAAAGCGGCCAAAGCAGAAATGAAAAAGAAGGGAGATAAATTGGCATGAACAATGTTCAGATTTTTAATTCTCCTGATTTTGGAGAAATCAGAACAGTAGTAATTGATGATGAGCCATGGTTTGTAGGGCGTGATGTATGTAAGGCATTAGGATATACTGATGTTAAAGCAGGAACACGTAAGAATGTCGATGATGAAGATAAGATGGTACGCCCTGTGGACACCCCCTCTGGGAATCAAAATATGACTATTATAAATGAAAGTGGTCTATATTCTCTTATCTTTGGCAGTAAATTAGAGAGTGCTAAAAAGTTTAAGCATTGGGTAACATCAGAAGTCCTTCCACAGATAAGGAAGACAGGCGGTTACGGTATGCCCCAGCAATATGTCAAGCAGGATAGTCCCTTGGGAGAAGTGGCCAGCTACCTGAAAGTAATGGATAGGGTTGCGGTTCGGCAAGGTACAGTGCCATATAAAATAGCGCAGGCATTTAAGACAGTATCAGAACAGTTTGGCGTTCAACTTCCTGACGATTTTGTGAAGATACCGGAATATGAACAGATGACT
>CAOXUF010000185.1:2679-5199 GCA_948560485.1 uncultured Eubacterium sp. | reverse complement strand
ACTGGAGTTCAGACGTGTGCTCTTCCGATCTTGCCTGATACTTATCAATTAATAATTTCTTGAAGTTGTCCATTTCTTCACCTTCAAGTTTCTTTGTCTTAATTGTGAAAAGTCCTTTTGTACTTGTATCTTTCTGTCCCTGAATATCATTTGTACCAAGTACTTTTACAATTTCCGGTTTGATTGTGTCATTAAATTCATCAATTGTATAGTCTTTATCAAGCTGTACCTGAATGGATGTACCACCCTTAAACTCAATACTTAAATCAAATGCTCCATTTCCTTTTGCTGAGTTAAATACAATACCACCGAGTCCGATTACAATTACAGCGATTGAAATTGCAAAACAAACCATTCTCTTTTCAACAAATTTAATTGTCTTTTTAACTTTTTCTTTACCATATAATGAAGGTTTCTTGAATCCCATATAGTAAAGCATCCATACAAGTCCTCTTGAAACAACAAGAGATGTAAATAACTGAATGAAAATACCAATTGCAAGAGTTGTTGCAAATCCTCTGACTGTTCCCGAACCTCTCCAAAGAAGAACTAATGCAGCGATTAATGTTGTGATATTTCCATCAACAATCGCTGATGTTGCTTTCTTAAATCCGATTCTGATAGCACTCTTAACAGTCTTTCCTGCAGCAATTTCTTCTCTGATACGGGCGTAAATAATAACGTTCGCATCCACTGCCATACCGATATTTAAGATAATACCTGCAATACCAGGAAGTGTTAATGTTAAATCAAATCCATTTAATGCAAGAAGCATTAATTCAATATATGAAATCAAAGCAAATCCTGCAGCAAGTCCAGGTATTCTGTATACAGCCAACAGGAACAGGATAATGATTATAAATCCGATAATACCTGCCTGAATACTCTTTGATAAAGCGTCATTTCCTAATTGTGCACTCTGTACGCTGTGACTTAATTCCTCAAGTTTTAAATCAAGAGAACCAATCTTGATATTAGAAGCAAGCTGTTCTGCTTCTTCCAATGTAAAGCCACCTGAAATTTCTGCCTGTCCGCCTGTGATTGCCTGATTGATATTTGGATAACTCAATACACTGTCATCATAAATAATGTAAGATGGCTGTCCAACATTCTGGCTTGTCATGTCACCAAAGGCCTTTGTTCCCTTTGTGTCAAACTGAAGGTTTACTACATTTTTCACCTGACCTCTGTCATCCTTTGTAGCCTGTCCTTCTGCACCTGATACAGTATCACCTGTCAGCCAGACTTTGTAGTAACCATCAAACTGACTGTCTTTTTCATTCTTTAACTGAATGTATTCTTTGTCTTTCAACTGTTTCTTAGTCGGTGTTACACCACTCTCAGCCTTTGTACAGAAATAAAGAATACCCGGTTTTCCAAGTTCTTTTAAAACTGCATCTGCATCATATGCACCCGGAATTTCAACTGTGATTCTGTCATCACCTACTTTGTAAGCCGTAGCTTCTGTACTGAAGTTTGCATGAATTCTTCTCTCCAGTTTTCCTCTTGTAGCTTCTAAAGCGCTGGCATCTAAACTGTCTCTATCCTCTTCAGCTACCTGATATGTGATACTTACACCACCTTTTAGGTCAAGCCCCTGTGTGATATATTCTGCTTTACCACGGTCTCCAATACCAAACATGATTACGTATCCTGCAAAAGCAAGTACGGCAAGAGAAATTATAAATGCAATAATCCCCTTTGATTTGTTCATTTTAATTTTCATCTTTTACCTCTTTCTTATTGGTCAGCATCATCCGCTAATGCTGCCTTTATCATTATTGAGCATTCCACTCTTTTTTTCTGCATTTCACATCCTATGTCGTAAGCATCATGAATGGTGCCGTGGAAATTATAGGAATTTGCTGCACATCCTCCGCTGCAATAAAACTTTGCGAAGCAGTTTTTGCATTTTTCTTTGGAATATACATTACAGTTACTAAACTTTCCGACAAGGTCATCTCTAATAATTCCCTCATCTACATTTCCCATCAGGAAATCTTCATCGCCTACAAACTGATGGCACGGATAAAAGTCCCCCCAAGGAGTAACTGCCAGATACTCTGTTCCTGAGCCACATCCTGACAATCTTTTGTATACACATGGTCCCTGATTTAAATCAATCATAAAATGGAAAAAGTTAAATCCATTTCCTTCTTTTTCTCTTTTTATATATTCCAGAGCCAATTTATCGTATTCCTCCATAATTTGTGGCAAATCCTTCTCCCTAATAGAGTACGGATCCTCCTCCGGACCTACAACCGGCTCTATAGACATCTGTTTGAATCCTAAATCAGCAAAATGTTTTACATCCTCTGAAAAGTCCAGATTATCCCTTGTAAATGTTCCTCTGACATAATAATCTGTCTGATTTCTGCTATCTGCAAGTTTCTGGAACTTCGGAACAATCAAATCATAACTTCCCTTACCTGTACGGAATGGCCGCATGTTATCATTGACTTCTTTTCGTCCATCAAGACTTAATACAACATTGGACATTTCCTTATTCAGGTATTCCAT
>CAOXUF010000185.1:0-2669 GCA_948560485.1 uncultured Eubacterium sp. | reverse complement strand
ACCGTTCGTTGTCAGCGTAAAACGGAATTTTTTGTTATTCGCCTTCTCCAGCGAACGGCCATACTCCACTAACTGCTTTACAACATCCCAGTTCATAAGTGGTTCACCGCCAAAAAAGTCCACTTCCAGATTTACTCTGTTGCCTGAATTTGCAACAAGGAAATCCAACGCTTTCTTTCCAACCTCAAAACTCATCAATGCTCTTCTTCCATGGTACTCTCCTTCTTCCGCAAAACAATATTTGCAGGCAAGATTGCAGTCATGGGCAATATGAAGACACAACGCTTTTACTACTGTCTGACGTGTTTCCTTAAATTTTTCAACAAAAGGCTGATAAATATCTTCTGTAAACAGCTGTCCATCTTCTTTTAATTGCCTTACTTCTTCTATTACTTCTCTGATATCTTCCTCAGGATATTCCTGACTTAATTTTGCTGTAATAGAGTCCGCATCCAATTCTTCAAACAAGGAAATAACATCATATGTCACCTCATCAACAACATGGACCGCTCCACTGTTGACATCGAGAACAATGTTATAACCATTGCTTTTATACTGATGAATCACTGTATAACGTCCTCCCTTTTTAACGCACGATAACAGAGTCGATATTTCGGCTCTGTTATATGTAAAATTCGTACGATTATTTACTTATTTATTTTCGCAAGTCTGGTTTCCTACTGTACATGATGTCTTACAAGCTGACTGACATGATGTCTGGCACTCACCACAACCGCCTTTCTTCATTGTATCTTTTAATGTTTTCTGATTTAATGTTTTAATATGTTTCATGGTATTCCTCCAAATATTATTTACGCCTGATTACTCACACGCATAATTCTTACGTTATTATAACACAATACGTCATTTTTTCAAACGTTTTTTTAGCTAATCATTCCTCCGATTGTTCCCGCTACTACAGATACTACAAAACCACTGATAATCCCAACTGTTCCTGTATCAATTCCTCCTTTTACTACCAATGCTATCAATGCGATAATTGCAAAATAAACGACACCTGAAACTGCCCCCCAGATAAATTTCTGTTTTGTCATTACTTTTCCTATTATGTACCCGCCAATAAAAGTAGAAATTCCATAGATTGCTAAAATCATTACTTTTGTAATTGCGAAACTTGGCGTCATCCTCAAAACAATAAAAGAAACTGCCGCAAGCAGCACTGCACTTACTATCATTTCAATTAACGTTTCTTTTAAAAATGTGACAATAATTTTATTCATTGTATACCTCTTCATTTTATTTCATATAATAATTTATATTTTAGATACGTATATTTTATTACGGATTCTTGACTTTAATATTATGTTTTTGTACAATCTCAAGTAGCAAGTTAATCAAGACAGACTTGAAATATGAATTTTTAAAGGAGAACTTTATGGGACCCAGTGACATAGCCCTGCTATGCGTATTAATTATTTTATTATTATTCTCGGCATTCTTTTCATCTGCCGAAACAGCTCTGACTACTACAAACAAGGTTCGTTTAAGGATGCTTGTTGAGGAAGGTAACAAACGGGCTGTTATTCTAGACAAAATATTAGAAAATTCCAGAAAGATGCTCAGCACTGTATTAATCGGAAACAACATTGTAAATATTGCAGCATCTTCTATCACCACTATTTTTACACAGAGTGTATTTCAGATATCCTGGATTGTTAGTATCGGTGTAGGTATTCTCACTCTTGTTATAATTATTTTCGGTGAAATCATTCCAAAAACAATCGCATCTATTCATGCAGAATCAATCGCTTTAGTTTATGCAAAACCAATTCGATTCTTTATGATAATCCTTACGCCGGTTATCTTTTTACTGAATGCATTTTCCAGTTTTATTTTAAAGATATTCAGGGTAAATATTAATCTGAACTCTGCTTCCATTACAGAAGATGAACTGAGAACAATTGTTGGTGTCAGTCAGGAAGAAGGAATTATTGAAGAAGACGAAATGGATATGATAAACAATGTTTTTGATTTCGGAGATACCTGTGCAAAAGATATCATGATACCAAAGGTTGACATGACAATGATTCCTGAAGATATCAGTTACAACCAGTTATTAGAAATCATCCGGGAAGATAAATTCACCCGTATGCCTGTTTACAAAGAAGATACCGGCAACGTTATTGGAATATTAAACATTAAAGATATGATGTTAAATGGTGTAAACCGAAATAATTTTGATATTCACCAGTTGATGCGTGAACCATATTTCACTCATGAAAAGGAAGAATTAAACGACCTTCTTCTTGAGATGAGAAACAAAGAACCGGGTATGTGTATCGTTCTTGACGAATATGGTCAGGCGGAAGGACTTATCACTTTAGAAGATATTGTGGAAGAAATTATCGGCGATATTCATGATGAGTTTGACGAAGCTGAAGAACAGGTAATCCGTCAGGTAGGCAAAAATGAATATATTGTAGAAGGTTCTATTAATCTGGACGATTTCAATGATCAGTTAGAAACTGAAATAGATTCAGAGGATTACGAATCACTGGGCGGTCTGATTATCGAACATCTTGACAGACTTCCTAATAAGGGAGATTCGGTTACCATCGACAACTGCAAACTTACAGTTATCAAAATGGACGATAAACGAATTGAATTAGTAAAAGTTATCGTAACCTCAAAAGAAGATGATAATATAG
>CAOXUF010000184.1:2754-5212 GCA_948560485.1 uncultured Eubacterium sp. | reverse complement strand
AGAAGATTTGTACCAGATAAAAACGCAGGTGGAATTATCCAATACATATCATTTACATGTGAGACCAGGGGACCATATTGTTAAGCAAATGGGTGGTATTCATAAGTTTATGAACTGGGATAAGCCAATTCTGACAGATTCCGGCGGGTTTCAGGTGTTTTCGCTTGCAGGACTTAGAAGTATAAAGGAAGAGGGGGTACATTTCAGATCTCATATTGATGGTCGTAAGATATTTATGGGACCGGAAGAGAGTATGCAGATACAGTCAAATCTTGCATCAACGATTGCTATGGCGTTTGATGAATGTCCATCCAGTGTGGCATCCAAAGAGTATATTAAGAATTCTGTAGATAGAACGACCAGATGGCTGAAGCGCTGTAAAGTAGAAATGGATAGACTGAATACTTTAGAAGATACTATCAATAAGGAGCAGATGTTGTTTGGTATTAATCAGGGAGGTGTTTATGATGATATCCGTATAGAACATGCAAAAGCAATCGCTGACATGGATTTAGATGGGTTTGCCATTGGCGGTCTTGCCGTTGGAGAAAGTCATGATGAAATGTACAGGATTATTGAGTCAGTAGAACCGCATCTTCCAAAGAATAAGCCAATATATCTGATGGGAGTGGGAACACCTGCAAATATATTAGAAGCAGTAGAGCGTGGTGTAGATTTCTTTGACTGTGTTTATCCTGCAAGAAATGGACGTCATGGACATGTTTATACAAATAAAGGAAAGTTAAACTTATTTAATGCAAAGTATGAGACAGATGCAGAACCGATAGAAGAGGGATGCCAGTGTCCGGCATGTAAATATCACAGCAGGGCATATATCAGACATTTATTGAAGGCGAAAGAAATGTTGGGAATGCGTTTATGTGTCTTGCATAATTTATATTTTTATAATACAATGATGGAAGAAATTCGTGATGCCATAGAGGCGGGACGATTTGAAGAATATAAAGCTAATAAATTAGAGGGATTTAAAGAGAACGACCAGAAATAGGAGGAATTTAAAATGGGACTTTTAGCAACACAGGCAGCAGGTAGTTGGATAGTTATAATCGTATATGTTGTAATTATTATAGGATTTATGTATTTTATAGCAATCAGACCACAGAAGAAACAGGAAAAGAAACAGCAGGCACTTATGGAAAGTGTAGAAATTGGTGACAGCGTTTTAACAACCAGCGGATTTTATGGAATGATTATTGATGTGACAGAAGATACAGTTATTGTAGAATTTGGAGGAAACAAGAATTGTCGAATCCCGATGCAGAAGGCAGCAATCGTAGATGTCGAAAAAGCAAATGTATAATAAAAGAGAACAAGATTTGTCTCATATAATACTAATTACACGTATTAAATATATTGGATAAAGTAAAAGACCATAGATATGTAATGGTAAACAGACATTCATATCTATGGTCTTTTTCTGTTGAAATATTAAATTTTATCAATTAATTAGTTATATCTATATGGTTGAAATATGGCATTTTTTGAGTTATAATTTATGAGTTAATGTGGGATTTTGTATTTGATGGCTGAATAATGTACATTAACATGAAACTAGAAAGAAAGAAGGAATTACAATGAATTTTAATGTTGCAGTTATTCCCGGCGATGGCATTGGTCCAGAGATAGTCGCAGAGGCTAGAAAGGTATTGGATGTCGTCGGAAATAAGTTTGGACACAGCTTTAACTACACAGAAGTGGATATGGGTGGTATCTCTATTGATAAACATGGTGTTCCACTTACAGACGAGGCTCTTGAAACAGCAAAAGCGAATGATGCTGTCCTGCTCGGAGCCGTCGGAGGTGTCGTCGGAAAGGATAGTTGGTATGATTTGCCACCGAATCTCAGACCGGAAGCTGGGCTTCTTGCAATCAGAAAGGGACTGAACCTTTTTGCAAATTTAAGACCTGCGTATCTCTATAAAGAATTAAAAGACGCATGCCCTCTGAAAGAGGAAGTGGCAGATGCAGGATTTGATATGATTATTGTAAGAGAGCTTACCGGAGGTCTCTACTTTGGAGAAAGAAAGACTGAGGAAGTAAACGGCGTCCTTACAGCAACAGATACATTAACATATAATGAAGAAGAGATTCGAAGAATTGCCGTGAAAGCATTTGAAATCGCAATGAAGAGACGTAAGGAAGTTATCAGTGTTGATAAATCAAATGTTTTAGACAGTTCAAGACTTTGGGATAAGGTAGTAAATGAAGTAGCAAAGGATTATCCGGAGGTAAAATTGACGCATATGCTCGTAGACAACTGTGCAATGCAGTTGGTGAAAGATCCGGCACAGTTTGACGTAGTTGTGACCGAGAATATGTTTGGTGATATTTTATCAGATGAAGCCAGTATGGTAACAGGTTCTATTGGAATGCTTTCATCAGCATCTCTTAGAGAAGACAAGTTTGGTCTCTATGAGCCAAGCCATGGTGCCGCACC
>CAOXUF010000184.1:677-2744 GCA_948560485.1 uncultured Eubacterium sp. | reverse complement strand
AAAATAAGGCAAATCCGATAGCAACTATCCTTTCAGCAGCTATGATGCTTAGATATTCATTTGATTTAGATAAAGAGGCAGACGCAGTGGAAGCGGCTGTAGAGAAAGTATTAGAAGACGGTATCCGTACCATTGATATTATGTCTGATGGAATGACATTGGTAGGATGTAAAGAAATGGGAGACGAAATCGTTAATCGACTATAATGGAGGTAATAAGATGAAAAGTGATTCAGTAAAGACAGGTATACAGCAGGCACCTCACAGATCATTGTTTAATGCTCTTGGGATGACTGAAGAAGAACTTGCAAAACCATTAGTTGGTATTGTTTGTTCCTATAATGAAATTGTTCCGGGTCATATGAATCTGGACAAAATTGCACAGGCGGTAAAGATGGGTGTAGCCATGGCAGGTGGTACACCAATCATGTTCCCGGCGATTGCAGTATGTGATGGTATTGCTATGGGACATGAGGGAATGAAATATTCTCTTGTAACAAGAGATTTGATTGCAGATTCTACAGAATGTATGGCAAAAGCACATCAGTTTGATGCATTGGTTATGATTCCGAACTGTGATAAGAATGTTCCGGGATTATTGATGGCAGCTGCAAGAGTCAATGTTCCAACAGTTTTTGTTTCCGGCGGTCCGATGATGGCAGGTCATGTTATGGGACAGAAGAGAAGTCTTTCTTCCATGTTTGAGGCAGTAGGAGCAAATGCTGCAGGCAAAATGACATTGGAGCAGGTTAAGGAGTTTGAAGAGAAAGTTTGTCCGACATGTGGTTCTTGTTCAGGAATGTATACAGCAAACTCTATGAACTGTTTAGCAGAAGCTCTTGGAATGGGCTTAAAAGGAAATGGAACGATTCCGGCAGTTTATTCAGAAAGATTAAAACTTGCAAAACATGCAGGTATGGCTGTTATGGAATTAGTGAAAAAGAATATCCGTCCAAGAGATATTATGACAAAAGATGCAATTTTAAATGCATTGACAGTAGATATGGCACTTGGATGTTCAACAAACAGTATGCTTCATCTGCCGGCTATTGCACATGAAATCGGATTTGATTTTGATATTGCTATGGCAAATGAGATTAGTGAGAAGACACCAAACTTGTGTCATCTTGCTCCGGCAGGTCCTACATATATGGAAGACCTCAATGAGGCAGGTGGTGTATATGCAGTAATGAATCAGTTAAGCGAGCTTGGATTATTAAACGAAGACTGTATGACAGTAACAGGTGAGACCATTGGTGAAAACATTAAAGGATGTGTCAACAGAAATCCGGAAGTTATCAGACCACTGGATAATCCATATAGTAAGACAGGTGGACTTGCAGTTCTTAAGGGAAATCTTGCACCGGACGGATCGGTTGTAAAACGTTCTGCGGTTGCAGATTCTATGATGGTGCATGAAGGACCAGCCAGAGTATTTGATTGTGAAGAAGATGCGATTGCAGCAATTAAAGGCGGTAAAATTGTAGATGGTGATGTTGTTGTTATCAGATATGAAGGACCAAAGGGTGGTCCTGGTATGAGAGAGATGCTTAATCCGACATCAGCCATTGCAGGTATGGGACTTGGTGAGACGGTCGCTCTGATTACTGATGGAAGATTCTCAGGTGCATCGAGAGGAGCATCTATTGGACATGTTTCACCGGAAGCAGCGGTAGGCGGACCAATTGGTTTAATTGAAGAAGGAGATATTATTAAGATAAATATTCCTGAAATGACATTAAATGTAGAAGTGTCAGAGGAAGAAATGGCTAAGAGAAGAGAGGCATGGACACCGAGAGAACCAAAGGTTACGACTGGTTATCTGGCAAGATACGCATCTATGGTTACATCAGGTAATAAAGGTGCTACATTAGAGATAGATAAATAATAATAGAAGAGAGGGATACGATATGATTTTAAACGGATCACAGATAGTTATGGAATGTTTAAAAGAGCAGGGTGTTGATACAGTATTTGGATATCCTGGAGGAACTATCTTAAATATTTATGATGAATTATATAAAAATTCAGACAATATTACACATATCCTTGTTTCGCATGAGCAGGG
>CAOXUF010000184.1:335-667 GCA_948560485.1 uncultured Eubacterium sp. | reverse complement strand
GCGGCACATGCGGCTGATGGTTATGCACGTTCTACAGGTAAGGTTGGAGTTTGTATGGCAACATCGGGACCTGGTGCTACAAATCTTGTAACAGGTATTGCTACGGCATATATGGATTCTGTTCCAGTTGTTGCGATTACAGCGAATGTTGCAAAATCAGGACTTGGAAAAGATTCATTTCAGGAAATAGACATTGTAGGTGCAACAATGCCGATTACAAAGCATAACTTTATTGTAAAAGAGATTGAAGACCTTGCACCAACGATTAGAAAGGCATTCAAGATTGCAAAGAGTGGAAGACCGGGCCCTGTATTAGTAGATATTACAAAGGA
>CAOXUF010000184.1:0-325 GCA_948560485.1 uncultured Eubacterium sp. | reverse complement strand
ACCTGAGGAAATTAAGAGATATTCAGCTGACATCACAGAGGATGATATCAATACAGTAGCAGAGATGATTGAGGCATCAAAGAAACCATTTATTTTAGTAGGTGGTGGTGCTGTTATTTCAGAAGCACATGAAGAAGTTAGAGAGTTTGCAGAATTGGTTGATGCACCGGTTTGTGATTCATTGATGGGTAAAGGTGCTATAGAAGGAACCAATCCAAGATATACAGGAATGATTGGTATGCACGGTACGAAGACATCAAACTTTGGTGTAACAGAATGTGATTTGCTGATTGTACTTGGTGCAAGATTCAGCGACAGAGTTATT
>CAOXUF010000183.1 GCA_948560485.1 uncultured Eubacterium sp. | reverse complement strand
ACTTCCTATGTCAGTAATCATAGCAGTCAGAGACGCAGCAAGGGGGTTTATTGCTCCTATCATGAGAAGTACCACAAGAAAAAGAGTAACTGCAGGCGGTATTGTAAAAAGCATAAGACAACCCACTGGAATGGGAAGCGTCATCATGTAAAGAGACACCATTAATGGTAATGGAGGGCGAGTAAAATATCCCTTTACGGGCGATGCAGCCAGACTCCAGAGTGTCATGGGAGATGACGGAAAGGCCTTCCCCCTCTGCTGCCTTAAACGGGGTTTTCAGGGAAGCACCGTCAATGATGGTCAGTCTGCCTATGCAGACTAACCCCCGCTTGCATTTCATTCTAGAATAGCAAGCACTGCCTGTGGATGTCCACAGGCAGTCTTTTTTCAGCTTTTCCATAAATTGAAATTTACAAAAATTGTTCATAAGGGGATAAGTGCAAATGCCCTCCCCATTTTTCTGCTAGAATCGTTGCCTGCATATAAGCAATCAATGGAATACTGTGAACATTTCCAAACGCTCCCATAACTGCGCATATGAAAGCAAAAATAAACCATGCCCACATCTTGGGCGGCAAAAAACCTCCGATTGAAGACACAACGCCTATGCCCAGCAATCCAAAATAAGAAACTGACAAATGCCGTTTTACTCTGATGACACTTCCAAAAAGAAATGCCGCAGCCATCATTCCCACTGCATACAAAACCTCTACCGCGCTTCCCTGCCATGCAGACGCATGAAAATAGTCACTGGTCATCAAAGGGTAAAAAGAGGATAAAGGCAGATAAAATATCATACATAAGGTTTCGGTAGCAATTAACAAGCTCAGCACTTTATCTCCCCAAAAAGCATCTATCCCTTCCTTTAATTCCCTGAGCGTATTCTGTTTTTCATGTACCGTCTTTTCCATTGGCGCAATATACACAATTCCCAACATAATACTTGCAATAACAGCTCCCATCAAATCTGTCAGCAAAATGACCGGAAGCGGAAAAGAGGCAGTTCGGAGCCGTCAAATGTTTCAGTACTGCCATTTGCCGGGATCATTTCTTTGTTGTTCTGCTGGTAATGTCATGATGCCGCTGCACCTCCTTACACCGCTTTTAAAACTATCGGGTCTTCCCACATTATAAATCCCCAAGATATTCCTCAAGGCAGATTCCCCTTTCGTAAATTTCTTTTGCCACTTCTTTCCCTACATATCTGTAATGCCATACTTCCTCTGCCGTTCCAGTAATATCTGTCTTACTGCCAGGGTATCGGAAGATAAAACCATACTTATAACTGTTTTCCTGCAGCCATAAATAAACATCATAAGTTGCCCCGTTAATGTCCACTGCAAAACCAAGCTGATGCTCACTGTGACCTGGCACGGCAACCCATTGTTCCGCCTGCTTCACGGCTTCACTGTCTGAATATCCTTCTTTTTTGAACTTTGCAATCTTTTCATCATAAAAGCTCTGCTGTTTTTCCTGCGTCCGATAACCAGATACCACCACCGGCAATTCACCCCAGTTTCCCTCCCTTGCAGCATTAAGCATTTCCATAAGAGGTTCATAGATACGCTCGTCTACACGCTCCCCGCCCTCTACCTCAACCAGATTCACATTGTAATTGTCTGGAATCGCATTATCTTTGTTGACAAGCATTAAATTCCACGCTTCGTCTGTCCCTGCATTTTGCGTATCGCCGTGATTTGCTATCTTCTCCTGTTGGCTGCCGCCATAGGCAGTTTCCATTACCGTTTTGTTTATTTCTTCCTTTGCCTGCATCCCATCCTGCGTAATAGTAAATGGGACTTCTTCAATAACACTGTCTTTTTTCGCCGTATTACCAGAACCGTACCATAAAAAGCCGCTTGCAGATACTACAACTAAGAATAAAATTCCTGTGAACAAAAGAGATTGGTTACGTCTGTGTTTTCTGCGTCTGTGTTTCATATTCCTCTGGCCCATATCTATAATTCCTCCTACTACAATAACCTCTGGCATCCCGCTTCGCGCGAATGCCGGAGGTCGCGGGCGCGCTCGGATATCTTACGGGCAAGCCCGACGATTATCCTCACTTTGCCTTCGCGTAAATAAAAGCACTCTTGCATTGACACAAATATTGTATCAAAAACAAAAGTGCTGTTTTTTCGTTCCATCCAACGGACATCTCAATTTTTCATATGGAATTTCTTACGATTTTCCTACGATGAAACTATCGTCACTTCAAATTCAATGATTTCATCCTCACTGCTGGCAGTAATTGTCCCTCCATGCAGCATTACAATTTCCTTTGCAATGGCAAGCCCTAAGCCTGCTCCTCCATTTCCTGTGTTTCGGGAAGTGTCAAGACGGTAAAACTGTTCAAAGATACGTTCCAATTTCTCTTTTGGAATTATATTTCCATGATTAGCAAATTTAATACGAACCGTATTTTCGTTTTGCGTAACGGTAATCGAAATCTCCGTATTTTCAAAACTGTAATTTACCGCATTTCGCAACAGATTATCAAATGCCCGCTGCATTTTATTTACGTCGCAGCGTATCATTTTATTCGGCTCTGCCGTAAGGACACAATTCAGATTTTTCTCTGCAAGCATCGGCTTAAATTCAAAAACCAACTGCTCCAACATACGGGTTAGATTTACCACACTATGTTCAAGTGTAATGTTAGAAAGGTTAAAACGTGTAATCTCAAAAAACTCATTGATTAAATCTTCTAAGCGTTCTGCCTTTTCCAATGATATAGATACATACTTTTCCCGTAATTCATCCGAGATTTGATTTTCGTCCCTAAGTAACGTCAAATACCCAATCACGGACGTAAGCGGTGTTTTCAAATCATGGGCAAGATAAACTACCAAGTCATTCTTCCTTTGCTCTGCAACCGCCGCCGCAGATTTCCGCTGTTCAAGGGTATGCTTAATCGCATTGATTGTCTTTTCGGTTGCCGCAAGCTCAGAGGACAATGCAACGTCCTCTGAATTTTCCTCTTTCAAGGCATTGATACCTCTGTTGATTTCATTAAAATACTTCGTAAAGCCTATGAGATACAGCCGTAAAACAATCAGAAACGCCACAAAAGCAGCTATCATAACGAACCACTCTTTATTATCCCGAAACACATAGGTATATGCCACTAATGCCTTTTCATAATCTTTATAGAATATTTCTAAAAAGCCCACGATAGCACTTGAAAAACGACCACTCAATAAACTGAGAGCCACAGAAATCAAAGCAAACGCACCGAACAGCACAGCCGCTGTCCGAATCAGTATTTTTGTCGCAAGCTGTGTATAATCACCGTCTATTCCCTTTTCTTTTTTATTCTTCAATGGTATATCCCACTCCCCATACTGTTTTAATAAATTTCGGGTTTCTGGCTGGCTCTTTCAGTTTCTCCCTAAGCCTCCCGATATGAGCCATAACCGTATTATTGTTATCAAGGAACTTCTCGCCCCAGACTTTTTCAAAAAGTTCCTCGGAAGAAATCACTTTTCCCCTGTTTTCACACAAATACCAAAGGATAGAAAATTCTATCGGTGTTAATGTGACCGCTTTTCCATACAATGTGCATTTATGGGTATTCTTGTTAATGACCAGCCCGTTAATGTCAAATTCCACAATCGGCTCGCTTTCTTTCCCTCTGCTTTCGGCATTGTTATAATTAACATATCGGCGGAGCTGCGTCTTAACCCTCGCCGCAACCTCCAATGGGTTAAACGGCTTTGTAATATAATCGTCCGCTCCGATCGTCAGCCCCATAATCTTGTCTGCATCCTCTCCCTTTGCCGTCAGCATAATGATTGGATAAAAATACTGCTCCCTAATCTTTTGGCAGATATGGAAGCCGTTAACATCTGGAAGCATGACGTCTAAGATTGCCAAATCCATTTTTTCTGATTCCACACATTTTAATGCATCCATGCCTTTGTAAAACTTATACACATTGTAACCGTCATTTTTCAGATATAGCTCCAACAAATCTGCTATTTCTTTTTCATCATCAACAATCATAATTTTTTCATTCATATCAACTGTCATGCTCCTTATCAGGGTTCTCTGGCAACGCTTCCATAATATCGCAAAAATCACAATTTAAACATTCACATATTGACAGCAAAACAGCCTGAGAAACATTCTCATTCTTGCCAAGTTTGGCAAATGTGCTTTTACTTGCTCCAACAGCATCACGAAGCTCGCCTTTCTCTTTCTTCTAAAAACAGGCAATCCCATCAAGGACTGCCCATTTATTCTGCTGATTATGCGATTTTTTTATCTCTGCACCGTTTTCTGCATCAAATAATGTAAGTTTGATGTAAATCGCTGTTTTTTATGAAATTCGTAAAATGAAGTACATCCCGTTTTATCAGGTAAAACGGTACATCCTTACATCAAATTAGTACAGCTTCGCACCTGCCGGAATGTGGTTATCAGCCATCAAGAGATTGAGTCATTCACTACCATCTTCTTCGTGTACGGCTGAAATCAGCATTCCCTCGGAGTCAATGCCCATCATCTTTCCTGGTGGCAGATTTACGATTGCGATTGCAGTCTTTCCAACAAGCTCTTCCGGCTCGTAATACTCGTGAATACCACTTAAAATCACACGGTCTTTGCGTTCGCCATCATCTAATGTAAACTTGAGAAGCTTCTTTGACTTCGGTACTTCTTCACAAGCCAAAATCTTAACTGCTCTGAAATCAGACTTCGCAAAGGTATCGGAAGCAAATTGTTTCCGATAGATTTATTATACATCATTATTAGCAGATTGCAAGAATGAATGAACGCATAAAAATGAAGTGTAGCCATCTCGCAACACCTCACTCATGATTACTCCGTTTCCTGATTTTCTCTTTGCTGAAGATAAAATATTGCCTTTTGGGTTTCAATCTCTGCTCTCAGTTCCTCTTCTGTCGGCAGATACAATTTATATTTGGATGCAAACAATTGCTCATTTCCATGCAGGACAGAATAACGGGCAACATCTTCATCTTCATCTGTATCCGAGCAAAGGACAATTCCAATCGTCGGATTATCGCCCTCACTGCGCTTCAGTCGGTCATTTTTTGCGGACAGTTCAATACATACCTGTCTATCCCTTGCCCTACTCCTGCGTTTGCTCTCGTTTGACTTCTCCCTCTGTATCCTCTTGGCACAAGCAGGACAATACTTCGATATGCCAGAGCCTGGGACATATTCAACGCCGCACACCGTACAGTGTTTAGCGGGCAACGCTGTCCACCGTTTTGTGGGTGTGATATGTA